>NZ_QTKI01000203.1:0-8430 GCF_010820945.1 Rhodopseudomonas sp. BR0C11 | reverse complement strand
GCTTTACCGAACGGGGCGGCCGGCCTCAATAGCGGCGGCCCGCGGGGCGGGCTCTCAGCTGCCGCAGGCCTGCGCCACCTTGTCGAGCGCCTGGGCCAGCCCCTTCAGCGAAAACACGTCGGTGCTGGCGGTTCCCTTGGCCGAGACCCCCTTGACGGTGATTTCGGCGCCGCGGCGCATCGCCTCGACCAGGCGTTCTTCCTCGGCGGCGTTCTTGATCCAGATGCCGTCGCCCTGGGTGTACATTGCGAACGAGCTGCCGGCGACTTCGATGGCCGATTCCGAGCCCGGCTTCAGCGGATAGCCGACCATCACCGAGACCTCGTTGACCACCTTTTCGGACGGCCGGGTCGAGATGAACGCGTAGGCCGGATCGCGCGGCCGGTTCGGCGGAGTGGTCTTGGAGGAGGACGGCTTGGCCAGCGCGAAGCACACCTTCTTGCCGCCGGGCGCCGCCGTATAGGCGCCCCAGCTGCCGAACTGGCCGATCAGCGTCGGCTCCGCGCCGCCCGAGGCAGCCGCCGGCGTCGCGGCCGGTTTGCCCTTGGCTTCGCGCGCGACCGCAGCGTTGCCCGCCGCCACCATCAATGAACCCGCCAACGCGGCAATCAGCATTCGCCTCATGATCATGGGCAAGTCTGGTCCCTCATCATTGTGACTGCAAAATGGCTCGCGGGGGTCCGCTGATCACGACGCCCGGAATAGCCGGGACGGTCGATTCTGGAAAGCCGTCAACGGGCGTTGCTCACCGCCGATGTGGCCTCGGCATGTATCTGGCGTACCTTCAGGATTTGGTGCGTCCGGCCCGGTGCGCGGCCCATTGCTGATCGCTCCATTGCAGCAGGTCCTCGGCGCCGGAGCTGCGCAGATGGGTGCCGCCGTCCTGCACCACCATTTCGCCGGTGATGTAGCCGGCCTGATCGGAGATCGCCGGATCGGCGGCGCGTCCGTTCGGCCTGAGCTGCGCGGTCGCACCCGCGGTCGGAAAGGCACCGGGCGCGATCGCCACCAGGCGGATCTGTTTCGGCCCCCACTCCACCGCGAGGCTCTTGGTCATCGCCAGCACCGCCGACTTCGCCATCGCGGACGGCACCGTGAAGGCGCGGCCGGTGATCGTCGAGGTCGACAGGATGCTGAGCACGACGCCCGCGCGGCCGCCGTCGATCCAGCGCCGCCCGGCGCCGAGCGTGCAGTACATCGCGCCGTGCAGCGTCGGTGCCAGGATGGCATCCGCGGCGCGCGCCGACATTCGCTCGGTCTGCGCGATAAAGGTCGCGGCGGCATTGTTGATCAGCACGTCGAGCGGCGCCGAGCGCCAGATCTCGTCGAGCATGGTTTCGACCGCTTGCGGATCGCGCACGTCGCACACGATGGTGTCGACTTGGCTGCCGCGTGACCGGAGTTGCTCTGCAGTTTCTTGCAGCACCTCGGCGCGCCGTCCGCACAGCACCAGCGACGCACCGAGTTCGGCAAAGCGTGCCGCCATCGCAGCACCGAGCCCGGAACCGCCGCCGGTAATCAGAATCCGTTTGTTCGCGAGCAGCCCAGCCTCGAACATCGCGCACCTCCTTGATTAACCGCGAAGCGGAATTCGTGCGGACCTATGAACTCGTCATTGCCGGGCTTGACCCGGCAATCCATCAATCGCGCAAGAACTTCGATCGCGTTTGTTATGAAGAGTGATGGATGCCCGGATCAAGTCCGGGCATGACGACGTGTGTGAGGCGACGGCACGACTGGCCGAATCCGATTGTCCCTCGCGTGCAAATCCGGCAGAACGGCAGGCAATCACAAACCTCGCACCTGGGTGGATACATGAAGGCCATTCTCTGCCAGCAATATTGCGGTCCCGACGATCTCGTTTACGCCGACGTGCCCGATCCGGTCGCCGGCCCCGGTGAAGCGGTGATCGCGATCAAGGCGGCGGCGCTGAATTTCTTCGACATCCTGATGATCCAGGGCAAGTACCAGATCAAGCCGCCGTTCCCGTTCTCGCCGGGCGCGGAAGTCGCGGGCGTGATCGAAAGCGTCGGCGAAGGCGTCACCGACCTCAAGGTCGGCGATCGAGTGGTGGCGTCGTGCGGTCACAACGGCGCGCGCGAGAAGATCGCGCTGCCGGCGCAGATGATCGTCAAGATTCCCGACAATCTCGATTTCGATCGCGCTGCCGGCATCATCATCATCTACGGCACCGCGCTGCATGCGCTGGAGGACCGCGCCAGCCCGAAACCGGGCGAGACGCTCGCGGTGCTCGGCGCTGCCGGCGGCACCGGCCTCGCGGCGTGCGAACTCGGCAAGCTGATGGGCCTCAAAGTGATCGCCTGTGCCTCGTCGGAGGAGAAGCTGGCGTTCGCCAAGCAGCACGGCGCCGAGCTGACGCTGAACTACGCGACCGAAGATCTGAAAGAGGGTCTGAAGAAGCTGACCGGCGGCAAGGGCGTCGACATCATCTTCGATCCGGTCGGCGGAACGTACGCCGAGGCCGCGTTGCGCTCGATCGCCTGGGAAGGCCGCTTCCTGGTGATCGGCTTTGCGGCCGGCGACATTCCGAAGATGCCGCTCAACCTCGCGCTACTGAAGGGCTGCGATATCCGCGGCGTGTTCTGGGGCGCGTGGACGCGGCTCAATCCGGAAAAGAACCGCGCCAATCTCGAGAAGCTGGTGCAGTGGGCGGCCGAGGGCAAGATCTCCTCGCACGTCGATCGCACCTTCCCGCTCGCCCAAACCGCCGACGCGCTGAAGGTGCTCGCCGGCCGTCAGGCGATGGGTAAGGTGATCCTGCATCCGTGAGAATGCTGAACCCTAGGGTGGGTTAGCGCGCAGCGCGTAACCCGCCCTAGGAGTGATCGCGTTACGCCGGTATCAACTCCGGCGTCGTAGCCGCGGCGGGCTCGCTTGTGACCGGTCGCGTGCGCGCCAGCAGGCCGGGCAGCAGCGCTTCGGCGGCTTCGGCGCCCGATATCACCACGGCCTCGATGCCGGCGCCGATATTGCCGCCGCCGGCGATCACCAAATTGCGCAGCGGCGATTTCGAGCCTTTGAGCTGGCCGGCGCGCGACATGCCGTAGATCGAGCCGAAGCTCGCTCCGTCGTAGCGCGCGTAGGTCACCGGGCTGGCATCGGTGCGGTAGACGATGTGCTGCGACAGGTTCGGGATCACGGTTCCGGCCGCCGCGATCATGCGGTCGCCGAGTTCCTGCTTGCGGCGCAGATACGCCTCCGATCGCCGCCAGGATTTCCAGTCATGTTCGGGCTCAGGCGGAAACCAGCTTTTCGCCTCCGCGTGCGGCACCAGATGAATTAGCGACAGGATCGAGTGTCCGGCCGGCGCGGCCGTCGGGTCGAGCTTCGACATCATCGCCAGCCCGATCCGCATCGGCGCGTGCAGATGCACCGATGGGCGGATGTCCGGCACGCAGTCGAGCCCGAGATGCACGCTGAAGCAGGAGTTCGCCGGCGCCGCTTCGGTGATCCAGCGGCGGGCGCCCCGTGGCAGCGCCTCGGCCGGGACCAGGTCGAGTAGTGTGTGCTTGAGGTCGGCGTTGGAGATCACCGCGCGGGCCCGCACCGCCCTGCCGCTGCCGAGCACCACGCCGGCAGCCGCGTCATTCTCGATCAGGATGCGCGCCACCGGCGTCTTGAGCTTCACCTCGCCGCCGCGCGCCTCGATCGCCGCGACCAGCGCGTCGGAGACCGCGCTCGAGCCGCCGCGCGGATAGTAGCCACCGTGGAAGTAATAGCCGAAGATCGGCACCATCCGGGCACAGGTCGGCGGCTCGCTGCCATCACCGATATAGCCGGCGAGGCCGTTGATGAACGCCACCGCCGCGGGATCCTGGACATGCGTCGCGACCAGGTCGGCGAACGGCCTGTTCATCCAGCGATAGGCGTGCGGGTGATTGCGCGGAAACGCCAGCAGTTCATCGATGCTCGACGGCATCCCGGGTACGCCGCCGCGGCCGGCGGCGGTCGCAAACATGTCGTCGAAGATCGCCTTGATCTCGTTGAACAGCGCCGTGAGCCCGCTGGCGCTGCCGGGAAACCGCTCGCCGAGCAGCCTGACGTAGTCGCGCCAATCCGGCGGCACGTCGATCGCACCGGCCTCAGTGTGGAAACTGTGCGTCACCCGCTCCCAAATGATGCGATCGGCGACGCCGAGGCGCTGCAGCAGCGTGGCGAATGGCCCGCCCGGCTGGACGCCGGAGAAATCGTGCGGGCCGGCGTCGAACCGGTACAGCACCGGCCGGCCCTGATGATGCGCTTTGCGCAAGTAGGTATGGCAATAGCCGCCGGCGACGACGTGCTGCTCGAATACTTGCACTTTCAGCCCGGCGTCGGCGAGCAGCGCCGCCGCCGTCAGGCCGCCGATGCCCGACCCGATGATCACGACGTCGCAGTCCTGCCCCTCGGACGGCGTGAACGATGGTGCCGGCCAGCGATAGCTTTCCCGCGACGCCGCCATCCGGTTCAGGATCAGGTGAATGGCCAGCTTCGGTCCGAAGATCGAGATCAGCGCGCCGACGCTGACGATCGCGGTGATCACCTCGCCTGGCGCGGCGACATAACGGCAGGCGGCGATCGCGGCGAACAGCACCGCCCAGAGACCGGTGATCGCGGCGTTGACCAGGAAGAACTGCGGCGTCTCGGCGTTGTCCGGATGTGCGGCGCGCGAATAGTCCGACGTCCACGGCCGTCGGGCCGCCAGGCTGAGCGCGCTGACCGCTGCCAGCCCCGCAAACGACAGCCACAGTGCATTGGCGGCCGCGGTCGCCGGATCGATCAGGTGCAGGGTCGCGAGGCCCGTAAACAGCACCAGGCCGCCGGCTTCGAGCCCGAACAGTTCGCGCCGATAGGCCCGCCAGGCATTGCCCGCGAGCGACAGTGCGAGACCTGACCACATCGCCATGGCCGGCTGATGCAGCGCCAGCAACGCCCAGAACACCGCAAACGGAACCAGAACCAGTTTCACCGTCAGGAAGGTCTTCATGCTGCCTCCGGGGCTCAGGGCCGCCAAACACCGGCTTTGACGTCGGCCCGGCTTGCGGTACCTTTCGGTACCAGAACCTATCACGTCTGGTACCGAATGGTACCGGAATCTGTGCGCCACCCGGACAGATCGCTAAGCAATGGAAAAACAACAACAACCCGCGGACGACGCGCGCCGCGCCGCGATCCTGCAGGCCGCCTTCGATGTCTTCGTCGAGAAGGGGTTCGAGGCGGCCACCACCGCCGAGATCGTCCGCCGGGCTCGCACCTCGAAGCGGACGCTGTACGAGTTCTTCGCCAGCAAGCAGGAGATCCTGACGGCGCTGATCCGCTATGGCGCCGCCAAGATGCAGCCGTCGCCGGAGCTCCCGGAGCCGCAAAACCGGCAGCAATTTCTCGTCGTGCTCGAGCAATTCGGCCGGATCTTCCTCAGCGAGCTCTTACATCCCGAGCGGACTGCGATGTATCGGCTGGCGATCGCCGAAGCGGGACGCGGCGGCGGTTCGGTCGCGCGCGAGCTGGAAGCCAGCGGCCGGGCGCCGGTGACGCAGGCCGCGACCCGATTCTTCGAGCAAGCTGCGGACCGCGGCATCATCCGCTGCGGTGAGGTCTCGACGCTGATCAGCGTGTTCTTCTCAGTGCTGATCGGGATCGCGCCGCTGCAGGCCCTGCTCGGCGAGCCGCCGATCAGCACGGACGCGATGGCGCAGCGTGCCGCACTCGCCACGCGGGTTTTGGCGCGGATGCTCGAGCCGGCTTAAAGCAATTCGCAGGGGCGCCGTTACGCTTCTTCTTCCAGCCCGCGCTGCATCGCGGCGCGCGCGGCTTCGCGATGTTCCGGCGTGATGTTGCTTGCGACCATCCGCAGCGCGGTGGCGAGGATCGCGGCGTCGTCGGTGAAGCCCAGCACCGGCAGGAAATCGGGCAGGAAATCGAACGGCAGGATGAAGTAAGCGATCGCACCGAGCAGCGCGATCTGGACGTGCCGCGGCGTCTGCCGGTCGAATGCGCAGTAATACGCGGCCAGAATGTCTTCGACGAACGGCAGCCGGACCGCGACGCTTTTGATCTTGCGCCAGAACCGCCGGCGCACCTGTTCCGGATCTTGCGCCAAGCGGTCGGCAGGTTCGAACCCCACGCTGTGATCAGTCGTCATCGAAGCACTCCCGCGCGCGCGGCGGAACAATTGATTGGTCCCGCCGGATTTGGTGATCTGCCGGCGTGCTCGCAAGACTGCGCCGTCACTTCGCGCCGCACTGAGCGGCGATCGCGTCCATCGCCTTGGCAAGCCGGATGTCACGCTCGGTGACGCCGCCCGCATCATGAGTCGTCAGCACAACGTCCACCGTCCTGTAAACGTTGCGCCATTCGGGGTGATGATCGGCCTTTTCGGCGACCAGCGCGACCCGCGTCATGAAACCGAACGCTTCGCCAAAGTCCCGAAACTGATAGCTGCGGCTGATTGCCTCGCGGCCTTCCACCTCGCGCCAGCCGGTGAGATCCGCGAGCGCAGTCCGCCGTTCCACCTCAGATAATCGCTTCATGCCGTCTGTCTCCCAGTGCCCGTCGCCACAGCGCCACCATAATGCAGCCAAACCGCTCGGCTAGCGAAGCAGCAGGCGGCGGAACCGCATCCGCTGGGAACTGCTGAACGGGACGGGTTCGGATCACGGATGAGCAGCACGCAGCGATTGTCACGGCTGGCGGACGGTTCCGACTCCATGGAGACGATGCTGCAGCCGTCTTTGCGCTCGCCCTGGCGCCGGATGCTGTTGGTCGTGCTGGCGACGATCCTGTCGCTGATCGGGATCGCCAGCGCGGGTTATTACTTCGCGATGCGGCCCGTCACCCTGAAGATCGCAGTCGGGCCGCAGGCCGGCGACGATTACAAGCTGATCCAGGCGCTCGCTCAAGTGTTTGCGCGCGAGCGCAATACCGTTCGGTTGCGGCCGGTGGTGACCGACGGTCCGGCCGCGAGCGCTTTGGCGTTGAAGTCGGGCACGGTCGATCTCGCGGTGATCCGCGGCGACCTGCCGGTTCCGAAGCAGGCCCAGTCGGTGGCGGTTCTGCATAAAAACGTCGCGGTGCTGTGGGCGCCTGCCAGCACCGAGCCGAAAGGCAAACGCAAGGGCAGCAAGACCGCGGGCATCGCCGCCATCACCGATCTGACCGGCAAGCGGGTCGGCGTCGTCGGCCGCACCGAAGCCAACGCCGGTCTGCTCACCGTGATCCTGCAGCAATACGGCGTCGATCCGTCGAAAGTGCAGACGCTGGCGGTACCGGTGGCCGAAGTCGCCGACGCGGTCCGCACCGGCAAGGTGGATGCACTGCTGGCCGCCGGTCCGCTCAACAGCAAGATCATCGGCGATGCGGTGGCGGCAACCGCCCACACCGGGCGCGAACCGGTGTTCCTGTCGATCGAATCCTCCGAAGCGCTGGCAGCCAATCACCCGTCCTATGAGGCAGCGTCGATTCCGGCCGGCGCGTTCGGCGGCGCACCGGCGCGGCCGGACAACGAGATCAAGACCGTCAGCTTCTCGCACTACATCGTGGCGCGCGAAGGCGCCTCCGACACCACGATCGCGACCTTCACCGAGCAATTGTTCACCGCCCGCCAGATCGTGATGGGCGAAGTGCCGCTCGCCGCGAAGATCGAAACGCCCGACACCGACAAGGATGCGGTGATTCCGGTGCAGCCGGGCGCCGCCGCCTATGTGGACGGCGAAGAGAAGAGCTTCCTCGATCGCTACAGCGACCTGATCTGGTTCTCGCTGATGGGATTGTCGCTGATGGGGTCGGCCGGTGCGTGGTTCGCCAGTTTCCTGCGCAAGGATGAGCGCACCAGCACGGCGTCTCAGCGCGAGCGGCTGCTCGACATGCTGGCGACCGCGCGGCGCTGCAGTTCGGCCGAAGAACTCGACGCGATGCAGACCGAGGCCGACGCGATCCTGCGCGACACGCTGACGGCCTACGAGAACGGCGCGATCGACAGCGCGGCGCTGACCGCGTTCAGCATCGCGCTGGAGCAGTTCCACAACGCCGTCACCGACCGCAAGCTGCTGCTCGCCGACGTGACGTCGCTGCCACCGGTGCGTGGCGCCCGGCCGCAGGCGGTGTAGCGTTCAGCGCACCAGCCGCCGCCAGCCGATCACCACGCCGCTGACCGAGATCACCAGGCCGGCGAGAGACAACACGATCACCACCAGATCCCAGGCCGGCCGATACGCCAGCAGCACCGGGAAGTCGAAGCTGTGTGGCGCGTTGAACAGCCACCGATAGCTCCGCGCGCTGGTGTCGCTGCGCCCGAGCAGCTCACCGGTCGCGGGATCGAGGTGGAACCAGGTCGAGGCCGGATCGTCGAAGCCGACCCGGAGCACCGGCAGCACGCGCTGCCGATGGTGCTGGTACCAATAGGCGTCGTACCGTTCGAGCCGCTGCCGCAAC
>NZ_QTKI01000202.1:0-8440 GCF_010820945.1 Rhodopseudomonas sp. BR0C11 | reverse complement strand
AAGAGACAGTTACCGACCTTCAGCGTCGCCACCTTGGCGGTGAGCTTCTCGACGAACGCGTCGTAGATCCCGTCCTGGGCGTAGATGCGGTTGGCGCAGACGCAGGTCTGCCCCATGTTGCGGAACTTGGAGGCGATCACGCCTTCGACCGCAGCATCGAGATCGGCATCGTCGAACACGATGAACGGCGCATTGCCGCCGAGTTCGAGCGCAACCTTTTTCACAGTCGAGGCAGCCTGACGCATCAGGATCTTGCCGACCTCGGTCGAGCCGGTGAAGCTGATCGCCCGCACCGTCGGATGCTCGGTCCATGCCTTGCCGATCGCCGGCGCATCGCCGGTGATGATGTTGAGCACGCCCGGCGGAAAGCCGGCGCGCTCCGCCAGCACGCCGAGCGCCAGCGCGGTGAGCGGCGTTTCCGGCGCCGGCTTGATCACCACAGTGCAGCCGGCGGCGAGCGCCGGCGCGACCTTGCGGGTGATCATCGCGGCAGGGAAATTCCACGGCGTGATCGCCGCGACGACGCCGACCGGCTGGCGGATCACCATCGTGCGGGCATCGGCGCGGTGCGACGGAATCGTCTCGCCGTAGATGCGCCGCGCCTCCTCAGCGTAGAACTCGACGAACGAGGCCGCGTAGTCGATTTCACCGAGCGCTTCGGCGAGCGGCTTGCCCTGCTCGCGCGTCAGCAGCAGCGCCAGATCGTCGCGATTGGCGATGATCTGGTCAAACCACGCGCGCAGCATGGTGGCGCGCTGCTTAGCGAGCAGCTTCGACCACTGCCGGAACGCGATGTCGGCGGCGCGCACCGCCTCCTCGGCCTCGTCGGTGCCGAACCGCGGCACCGCGCCGATGCGCTCACCGGTCGCCGGATTGAACACGGCATCGACCGGCTCACCACACCACTTGCCGCCAACAAGGCAGCGCTCGGCCAACAGGCCGGGATCACTCGGCATCAGCATCTCGATCATTCCCGTCTCGGCGCGGACGCGCCCTGTGCTAAGCGGCGAGGCAGCGCTCCAGGATCGCCAATCCCTCGTCGACGATCGCATCGGAGGCCGTCAGCGGCACAAGGATGCGGATGGTGTTGGCGGCGGTGCCACACGACAGCAGGATCAGGCCGTTTTCGTACGCCAGCCGCGTCACGCGCTTGGTCGCCTCGGCATCCGGCTCATTGCTGCCGCGCTGCTTGAGAATGTCGAATGCCACCATCGCACCGGGCCCACGGGCGACCGAGGTCGGCACCAGCGTGTTCGACAGCGCGAAGCGATCGATCGCGCTGCGCAGCCGCTCGCCGATCTGGTTCGCACGCGCGATCAGGTTCTCTTCCTCGAACACATCGAGCACTGCGAGCGCTGCGGCGCAGGCCAGCGGATTGCCCGCATAGGTGCCACCGAGGCCGCCCGGCTCGGCCGCATCCATGATGGCAGCGCGGCCGATCACGCCCGACAGCGGCAGGCCGCCGGCAAGGCTCTTGGCGACGCAGACGATGTCGGCCTGAACGTCGTAGTGCTCCATCGCGAACATCTTGCCGGTGCGACCGAAGCCGGTCTGCACTTCGTCAGCGATCAAAACGATGCCGTTCTCGTCGCACAGCCTGCGCAGGCCGCGCATCAGTTCGGGAGGTGCCTGATGGAAGCCGCCCTCACCCTGCACCGGCTCGATGATGATCGCCGCCACCTGCGACGCATCTATATCGGCCTTGAACACGAACTGTACGCAGCGCAGCGCATCCTCGACCGTGACGTCGCAGCCGACGACCGGGAACGGCACATGCCAGACGCCCGGCAGCGGTGGACCCAGTGCCTTCTTGTAAGGGATGACCTTGCCGGTCATCGCCGAAGCAAATGCGGTGCGGCCGTGGAAACCACCGGTGAATGCGATCACGCCGCTGCGCCCCGTAGCGGCGCGCGCGATCTTGACCGCGTTTTCGGTAGCTTCCGCGCCGGTGCTCAGCAGGATCGACTTCAACGGCCCGTTGATCGGCGCTAACTGATTCAACCGCTCGGCGAGCCGGATGTAGCCTTCATATGGCGCGACTTGGAAACAGGTGTGGGTAAAGCGATCGAGCTGCTCACGGATCGCCGCGACGATGCGCGGATGGCAATGGCCGGTGTTGAGCACGGCGATGCCGCCGGCGAAATCGACGTAACGCTTGCCCTCGACGTCCCAGATCTCGCTATTCAGCGCACGCTCTGCAAACACCGGCGTCGCTTGGCTGACGCCCCGCACGACAGCCGTCTGCCTGCGCGTCAGCAATTCACTATTCGTCATCAGCTCTCTCCTGAACTGATGACAACGCTAATGTGACGGTTCGGACAATCAATCAGCTTGTAAGTTCGGTCTGGTGACTTCCATGCACCAATCGAAAAATGCTGCACCATAACGTGCAAACACTGGCGCGTTGTTGAGCGATCCGCTCAACACGCAGCCACACGTCATCACTCGAGCTCTGCGAGCACCTGCTTCAGCCAATTGCGCAGTGCAACGATCGCCGGATCGTCCCAGCGCTCTTTCAGCGCGACGAGCTGATAAGTCTCCATATAAACCGACGATGTGATCACCTCGACCAGCGCGCCGGAGCGCAGATCTTCTTCGACCAGCACGTCGTTGGCGAGCGCGACGCCCTGTCCGAGCCGTGCCGCTTCTATCGCCAAATGAGCATGCCACAGCCGCTGGCCGCGCAGCGGCGGCAGATCGTCGAGGCCTGCGAGTTCGAACCAGCGGGTCCATTGCATCGTGGATTCTTCGTGGATCAGCGCAATCTGCGACAGATCCTCGAGGCTGGTGATTGCCGGATAGCGCGCCAGATAGGCCGGGCTGGCGACCGGGAAGACCCGCGGCCGCACCAGGATTTCAGACATCAGCGGCCCGCGGGAATCGATCACGTCGGCATAGACGATCTCTGCGTCGGCTTCTGCCCGCGACAAATCCGGATGGGTGAGAGTCGGCTGCAGATTCACCTCCCAGTTGCGCGGAGGCCCGGTCAATTCCGGCAAGCGTGACAGCAGCAGGCGATTGGCGATGCCCGGAATGCACCAGATGTTCAGCGTCGGCAGCGACGACGGCCGCGCGCTGGTGGTGGCGCGCGCGATGATGTCGAACGCCTGCGAGATCTGCGCATGAAAGCTGACGCCGGCTTCGGTCAGCATCACACCGCGGCCCTCGCCGCGGACCAGCGCAACGCCGAGAAACTTCTGCAGGTTCTGCAGATGGCGCGAGACGACGGTATGGCTGACGGCCAGTTCATCTCCGGCGGCGCGAACGCTGCCGGTGCGCCCGACGGCCTCGAAGGCGCGGAGCGCGATCAGCGACGGCAAACGACGGCGCATCATGAGAGCCGTATCGCCGGATCGCTGTAACGACGCTTGGACATTATAGACTTATCGCCTCCTCACACGCGCCGACCGAGATGATCACCCCCGATCGACCTCGATCTGCGGCAAAACTCTTCTCTCTTGTGGCACGGCGAAGCAACCGTCACAAATATCGCGCCGTCCTGTCGGACCGCATGCCTGCTGCCCGCCATGCACGTTCGCTCAATTTTGAACGATTCCAGGACGCTTCCCGCCGATCACGGCGAGCGCCCCTCCAAGAGGACAGACCAGGGCACCATCACGCAACGGCGGATGGTGCGCATCAAGAACCAGATCGCGGCCAGGAGTGGTCCAGTCGGACAACTGCAACCACGCCCGGCGCATCCTGTCTTCGGCGATCTTGTGCGGAAGCGCGCAGCACGGCTACGCCCTTGCCTGGTCGGCAGTGTCTGAGCGCCCAACCGAAACTGCATTGAGGCGATCGCTCCTGACGTCGGTTAGTTCGCGGACTCAAGCTCACCGAACGGGACGGCCGTCTCCGCAGGAGCTTCGCCGGCCTCACTCGGCGCATCCTCTAATTTGCGCTGAAAGATGACTCGCGAGTCCGGCGCACATCGCGCGGCAGAGCCCGCAAAGATCTTCCACGCCAGCCCGACGACACGATCAAAATCCTCCCGTCGCGGCCAAGTCTTTACAACAGCATTTCATTGCTGCTGGCACCGTTTGACGACACATTGCGGACCTCTCGGGCTGGAGGTTTGCGGTTTCTATGCTGCCAAGTCGCCGGCGATTAGTTGACTGCGAACGCTGTAGGAGCACCCATGTCGGTTCGGCGCCGCCTCGATCATCGCGATGGTGCCGCTGGTGCGGCGTTCTTTGTGTTCGGGATTGCGTTCGCGGTTGTCGCGCTCAACTACCCGCTCGGCACGACGATGCGGATGGGGCCTGGATATTTCCCGGTCGTACTCGGCCTGATCCTGGCGGGCCTTGGCATCGTCGTCGGCCTCGGCGCATTCCGCCGCCATTCGGCCGCAGAGCAAGCGGCAGGTTCCACCTCCCTCACGATCCCGAAGCTCCGGCCCGCGCTGCTGATCTCCGCCAGCGTTCTGGTGTTCGCCGTGGCGATTGAATCGGTCGGCCTCGCGCTTGCGACGTTCGGCGTGGTCGCCGTCAGCAGCCTCGCCAATTCGAACGTACGCTGGCGCTCGGTCACGGCCTCGGGCCTCGTTCTGGCGTCGGCTTCTGTCGCGATCTTCGCCTATGGGCTGCGGCTGCCGTTCAGGGTCACGCCGTTCTGATGGAGCTGTTCAGTCAACTCGGCCACGGCTTCGAAGCGGCGCTGACGCTCAGCAATCTCGGCTACTGCCTGCTCGGCGTCACGCTGGGCACGCTGGTCGGCGTGCTGCCCGGGCTCGGCCCCGTCGCCACCATCGCGATGCTGCTGCCCGCCACTTATGGCCAGCCCCCGTTGTCGGCGCTGATCATGCTCGCCGGCATCTATTATGGCGCGCAATACGGTGGCTCGACGTCGGCGATCCTGGTCAACCTGCCCGGCGAATCCTCCTCGGTCGTCACCTGCCTCGATGGTCACGCGATGGCACGCAAGGGCCGCGCCGGGGCCGCTCTCGGCATCGCGGCGCTCGGCTCGTTCTTCGCCGGCACCGTGGCGACGCTGCTGATCGCCGCGCTCGCCGAACCGCTGTCGAACCTGGCGTTGAAGTTCGGCCCCGCCGAGTACTTCTCGCTGATGGTGCTCGGCCTGGTCGCGGCCGTCGTGCTCGCCAATGGCTCGCTCACCAAAGCAGTGGCGATGACCGTCCTCGGGCTGCTGCTCGGCCTGATCGGCACCGACGTCAATTCGGGCACCGAGCGCTATAGCTTCGGCATCCCGGAATTGTCGGATGGCTTCGGTTTCGTCGTCGTGTCGATGGGATTGTTCGGCATCGCCGAGATCATCCACAATCTCGAGAAAGGCATCGAGCGCAACGTGTTTGCGACCTCGGTCGGCGGCATCTGGCCGACCCGCGCGGACTTCAAGGCGGCCTGGAAGCCGGTGCTGCGCGGCACGTTTCTCGGCTCGCTGCTCGGCGTGCTGCCCGGCGGCGGCGCGATCTTGAGTTCGTTCGCCGCCTACACCATCGAGAAGAAGCTGGCGAAGGATCCGAGCCGGTTCGGCCAGGGAGCGATCGAAGGCGTCGCCGCGCCGGAATCCGCAAACAATGCCGGCGCGCAGACCTCGTTCATTCCGCTATTGACGCTCGGCATTCCGCCGAACGCGGTGATGGCGCTGATGGTCGGCGCGATGATGATCCACGGCATCGTCCCTGGGCCGCAGGTGATGACTGAAAAGCCGGAACTGTTCTGGGGCCTGATCGCCTCGATGTGGATCGGCAATCTGCTGCTGGTGCTGCTCAACATGCCGTTGATCGGAATCTGGATCCGGCTGCTACGCGTTCCCTATCACGTGCTGTATCCCGCGATCCTGGTGTTCTGCTGCATCGGCATCTACAGCGTCAATCAAAGCACGATCGAAGTCGCATTCGCGGTCGGCTTCGGCCTGCTCGGCTGGATGTTCATCAAGCTGCACTGCGAGCCGGCGCCGCTGCTGCTCGGCTTCGTGCTCGGCCCGCTGATGGAAGAGAACCTGCGGCGCGCGCTGCTGCTGGCGCATGGCGACCCGACAGTCTTCGTCACCCGCGGGCTGAGCCTCGCACTGTTGCTGATCGCGCTGGCGCTGATCGTCATCCTGGTTCTGCCGAGCGTCCGGAAGACGCGCGAAGTCGCCTTCCACGAAGACTGACCGACGCACCACGCCGCACGATGATCCGACGACGCCCTCCACCCTCTTCGATTTCTCCACCACGGAATGAAGGACGCCCATGACAGCCTCGACGGTCTCTCGCCGCATCCTGCTATGCGCAACGTTTGCCGCTTCTCTCGTCGCCGCCCTGCCCGCCTCAGCGCAGCCGGCTGACTGGCCGAACAAGCCGCTGAAGCTGATCGTGCCGTTCCCGCCCGGCGGCGCCGCCGATGCGGTCGGACGCGTCGTCGCGGAGAAGCTGAGCGAAGTGCTGAAGCAGCCGGTGGTGGTCGAGAACAAGGCCGGCGCCGGCACCGCGATCGCCGCCGACGCGGCGGCCAAGGCGGCGCCCGACGGCTACACGCTGTCGCTCGCGCCCGCCGGTCAGCTCACCATTCTGCCGCATCTGAACAAGTCGCTCTCTTACGATCCGTTCAAGAGCTTCGCGCCGGTGTCGCTGGTGGCGGAAGTGCCTTACGTGATCGGCGCCAGCGCCGACACGCCGGCCACCTCGCTGAAAGACCTGATCGCCGCGGCCAAGAAGGAGCCGGGCAAGCTCAGCTACTCGTCGTGCGGCAACGGCACGCTGTGCCATCTCAGCGGCGAGCTGTTCAAGAACCTCACCGGCACCGACCTGCTGCACGTTCCGTTCAAGGGCAGCGCGCCCGCGATCCAGGCCCTGCTCGGCGGCCAAGTCAATCTCTCGTTCGACACGCTGACCATCCTCGCGCCGCAGGTGAAGTCCGGCAAGGTCAAGGGACTGGTGATCACCAGCCGCACTCGCTCGCCGCTGCTGCCTGACGTGCCGACCGCTGCGGAGGCCGGACTTCCGGAATTCGTGGTGTCGTCCTGGTTCGGCATCGTCGTTCCCGCCGGCACGCCGAAGGACATCGTGGCGCGGCTGAACACCGAGATCAACGCACTGGCGAAGCTGCCGGATGTCCGCGACCGTCTCGCCGCGCAAGGCCTCGACGCGATCCCGTCGACACCGGAGGCCTTCACCAAGGTCATTCACGAAGACTATGCGCGCTGGGGCAAGGTCGTGGAAGCTTCGGGCGCCAAGCTCGATTGAGATGGCACTGAGCCAGCTGCGGCGGACGTCAAATCCGCCGCAGCTGCATGCTGTGGCGATGGCTTCCACCGACGACCCAACTGCGACATAACACCGGCAACGACACGAACCACATCGGGGAGCAGATGGCGCAGACAAGGCTGATCTCGCTGCAAGAGGCAGTGCGACGCTATAGCTGGGACGGGATGCAGTATGCGAGCGGCGCTGCGTTGCCGATCGGATCCGACGCCATCATCTTTGGACGCGAATTGCTGCGCCAGGGCCGGCGCGACCTGCACGCAATCTTTCACTGCAACAGCCAGCAATTGAACCTGCTGGCCGCCGCCGGTGTGGTCACCAAAGCGGAATGCGGCTTCTCGGCCCTGGAAGTATTCGGCTTCGCCAACGGCCTGCGCCGCGCAGTCGAGAGCGGCCACATGGCGCTGGAAGACTACTCCAACCTCGGATTGCCGCTACGACTGCTCGGCGGCGCTTTGAACTGGCCGTTCGTCCCGGCCACCGTGAACATCGGCTCCGATCTGCAGTATCGCAGCGCGTTCGCACCCGACGATTATCCCAGCAAGCACAAGATCCCGACGGTGGTCGATCCGTTCACCGGCCGCGAGATCGGCGCCTTCAGTCCGCTGAAGCCGGATCTGGCGGCGATCCACGTCACCCTCGCCGATCCGTACGGCAACTCAATCATGCTCGGGACCGAATGGAGCCGGGTCGAGCTGTCCCGCGCGGCCAAGAAGGTGATCATCATTGCGGATGCGATCGTCGACACCGATTGCATCCGGCAATATCCGAACCTGGTGCGGATTCCGGATCTCGTCGTCGAGGCTGTGGTGCATTGGCCGTTCGCGGCCTGGCCGCAGAGCTCGCCCGGCATGTACGACGTCGACGAAGCACACATGAAGTTCATGAACAAGGCGCTCGGCAGCGAAGACGGCACCGCCGCCTACATCCGGGATTTCGTCACCAGCTATCACGACATCGACAGCTATCTCGACATGATCGGCCGCGACAAGATCGCCGAACTACGCAACAGCACCACCAGCTTCCTGCTCGATCCGTATCGGCGCTGGATCTTGCCGCCCGACGAGGTGGCCGCGTTGTCCGCCCAGGAGGTCGCAGCATGAGCGAGACACTGGACTATTCCCGCCAGGAGATGATGGCGATCGCCACCGGGCGCGAAGTGAAGGACGGCGAGCTGGCGATCTTCGGCGTCGGCCTGTCGATGCTGGCCGGTTACTTCGCCCAGGCCAATCA
>NZ_QTKI01000201.1:0-8450 GCF_010820945.1 Rhodopseudomonas sp. BR0C11 | reverse complement strand
CGTTTCTGGCCGCGTTTTGCGCTCGATGGCGTACGCAAAACCGGCGCCATTCTGGCTGCGTTCGCCAAAGTCGCGGCGATCGGCATCCGCGTCGCGCGCGATCCGCAGCGGCTGGCCTACACCGATCAGGCGCTGACGCCGGTGTCGGACGACGATGCGGATTCGCTCGACCTCTTCACCCAGAGCGCGAGCGCCAAGCAGGCCGTCGCCCACCAGAAGAAGGTGTTTGATCTCACGCACGGGACGCCGTAATCAGCCCTCGTCGCGGGTGCCGAGTTGCCCGACGGCGAGGGCGGAGTAGGCCCGCGCCCGTGATGGCGCGGCCGTAGCGTGTAGTGGAACAACAGAATATGCCACGACTTGAAGGCAAAACCGCGCTGGTGGTCGGCGCCGGTTCGATCGGACCCGGCTGGGGCAACGGCAAGGCGACCGCGGTGACGTTCGCGCGCGAGGGCGCGCAGGTGTTCTGCGTCGATCGAAATCTCGCGGCAGCTGAGGAAACCGTCGACATCATCAAGGCCGAAGGCGGCCGCGGCATTGCGTTCGCCGCCGATGTGTCGCGCGCCGCCGACGTCGAGGCGATGGTGGCGGCCTGCGTCAAGGCGTGGGACGGCATCGACGTGCTCGACAACAATGTCGGTATCGCCGAGACCGGCGGCGTCGTCGAAGTCGCCGAGGCCGATTGGGACCGCGTATTCGCGATCAACCTGAAGAGCGCCTATCTGGCGATGAAGTACGTCGTGCCGGTGATGCAGCGTCAGGGCGGCGGATCGATCATCAACATCTCGTCGATCGCGTCGATCCGTTATCTCGGCATCTCCTATGTCAGCTACGCGGCCTCCAAGGCGGCGATGAACGCCCTGACCCGCAACACCGCGGTGGAATACGCCAAGGACCATGTCCGGGTGAACGCGATCCTGCCGGGGCTGATGAAGACCCCGATGGTGGCGCATTCCGCCGGCCTTGCCGCCAGCTATTCGGGCGGCGACGTCGATGCGATGTGGCGCGCCCGCGACGCCCAGGTGCCGATGGGCCACATGGGCGAAGCCTGGGACGTCGCCAACGCCGCGCTATTCCTCGCCAGCGACGAGTCGAAATACGTCACCGGCATCGAACTGGTGGTCGACGGCGGCCTGACGCTGAAGGTGAACTGAGCAGCAGCGCTTCACGCTTCCCCACGTCATGGCCGGGTCAAGCCCGGGCATGACGAGAGGAATGAAACGACGCTGATTTGAAGTACGAAGCGGTAGTTCGATCGATGCGCGCTGTTTTCATTGCCGCGAATTTGCTGATCGCAGCGACCCTTGCTACGTCGCCCGCTTTCGCGACCGGCGGCGAGCCGCCGGACGATCCGACGGCTGATCCGGGGGCGTGCCTTGCTGCGGCGGCTAAGCCCGACGATCGCTACACCATCGCGCAGTGCAGCAAGGTGATCGATAGCCGCGAGACCGAGAAGGGCGAGCGCTGCAAGGCGCTGCTGGCGCGGGCCGCCGCTCATGCTCGGATCGGTCAGGTCGATCGGGCGATCGCCGATTACGACGACGCGCTGCGGGTCGATCCGAAGCAGCCCGATGCGCTCAATGCCCGCGGCGAGCTGTGGCGCGGCAAGGGCGACACCCGCAAGGCGCTGGCCGACTTCTCCGCTGCGCTGAAGCTGAAGCCCGACCACGTCGCGGCGCGCGCCAACCACAAGGCGCTGGCGCTGGAGGTCGAGCGGGTCGGGGCCCAGCAGGCGGTCGCCGGCAAGCCAAGCTTCGACTGCCGCCGCGCCCGCAAGGCTGTGGACAAGGCGATCTGTGCCGATCCGGCGCTGGCCGATCTCGATCGCCGCATCGATGCGCTTTACCGCCGGGCACTCCGCGACAGCGCCGGCCAGCAGGTGGCCCTGCGGGCGCTGAAGCAGGCGCACACTTCCTTCGTTGCCGCGCGCGAGGCCGGCTTCGGCCGCCCCGGCTACGATCTGCGTGGCGTGCTGGAAGCACGTCTGCGGCAATTGTCGGGTGCTGGCGGCAGCTAGACGGCGGCCGCTGCCCTCCGGCGGGTGCTTGCAACCGGTTGGCAGCTCGCCACAATGCCGCCCGGGCCGGACCGAACCAAAGGACGCGGCTTGATTAGGAACAAAGGCGGGGTTGCATGCCGCGCCTAAAAGCCGGACATGGCGGGCAAACCGCCTGAGATCCACGGGAGCGTGACGCCATGACTATCCATGACAAGAGCCGTTATCGCGAGGTTCATGCCCGCTCGCTGGCCGACCCGGAAGGGTTCTGGGGAGAGGTCGCGCAGAGCATCGACTGGATCGAGCCGCCGACCAAGGTGTTCGATCCCTCGCTCGGCCTGTATGGCCGCTGGTTTCCCGGCGCCAAGGTCAATACCTGCTACAACGCGCTCGACCGCCATGTCGCCGGCGGCCGCGCCGATCAGCTCGCGCTGATCCACGACTCGCCGCTGACCGGCACGGTGAGCAAGTACACCTACGCCGAGATGCTGCGCGAAGTGCAGACGCTCGCCGCGATCATGCAGGACTTCGGCGTTCAGAAGGGTGACCGCGTCATCCTCTATATGCCGATGGTGCCGGAATCGATGGTAGCGATGCTGGCCTGCGCCCGCATCGGCGCGGTTCATTCGGTGGTGTTCGGTGGCTTCGCCGCCAAGGAGCTCGCCACCCGCATCGAAGACGCCAAGCCGAAGCTGATCCTGTCGGCGAGCTGCGGCATCGAGCCGGGCCGCATCGTCAAGTACAAGCCGCTGCTCGATGAAGCGATCGAGCTTGCTTCGGTGAAGCCGGAGGCTTGTATCATCCTGAAGCGGCCGCAGCAGGATTGCGAGCTGAAGGCGGGCCGCGATCACGACTGGGCGACCTTGCGCGAGCAGGCGATGTCCGCCGGCAAGAAGGCCGACTGCGTCGCGGTCGATGCCACCGACCCGCTCTACATTCTCTACACCTCCGGCACGACCGGTAAGCCGAAGGGCGTGGTCCGCGACAACGGCGGCCATCTCGTCGCGCTGAAATGGACGATGGAAAACCTCTACGGCATCAAGCCGGGCGAGGTGTGGTGGTGCGCCTCCGACATCGGCTGGGTAGTGGGCCACAGCTACATCATCTACGGCCCGCTGATCCACGGCGCGACCTCGATCATGTATGAAGGCAAGCCGGTCGGCACCCCGGATGCCGGCGCGTTCTGGCGGGTGATCTCCGAGCACGGCGCGGTGGCGCTGTTCACGGCGCCGACCGCGTTCCGCGCCATCCGCAAGGAAGACCCGGATGGCAGCTTCATCCGCAAATACGACCTGTCGAAGTTGCGCACGCTGTTCCTGGCCGGCGAGCGCGCCGACCCGCCGACAGTGGAGTGGGCCGAGCAGCAGCTCAAGGTGCCGGTGATCGATCACTGGTGGCAGACCGAAACCGGCTGGTGCATCGC
The DNA here is from genome assembly GCF_010820945.1 of Rhodopseudomonas sp. BR0C11. NCBI lineage: Bacteria > Pseudomonadati > Pseudomonadota > Alphaproteobacteria > Hyphomicrobiales > Nitrobacteraceae > Rhodopseudomonas > Rhodopseudomonas sp. BR0C11. The sequence goes on along the minus strand of NZ_QTKI01000201.1, from coordinate 5,031 downwards.
CGGCAATCCTGTCGGCCTCGGCCTGCTGCCGGTCAAGCACGGTTCGCCGACGGTACCGATGCCCGGCTACAAGCTTGAAGTCGTCGACGAGGGCGCCAAGCCGGTGCCCGCCGGCTCCATGGGCTCGATCGTAATCAAGCTGCCGTTGCCGCCCGGCAACCTGCCGACGCTGTGGCAGCAGGACGAGCGTTGCCACGAGAGCTACTTCGCCGACTATCCCGGCTACTACAAGACCTCCGACGCCGGCTATGTCGACGAGGACGGCTACGTCTTCGTGATGGGCCGCACCGACGACATCATCAACGTCGCCGGCCACCGGCTGTCGACCGGCGGCATGGAGGAGATCCTGGCCTCGCATCCGGACGTCGCCGAATGCGCCGTGCTCGGCATCAACGATCCGATCAAGGGCGAGGTGCCGTGCGGCCTGATCGTGCTGAAGACCGGCGTCGATCGCGATCCCGCCGAGATCGAGAAGGAGATCGTCAAGCTGGTGCGCGACAAGCTCGGCCCGGTGGCGGCGTTCAAGCTCGCGATCACCGTGCCGCGGCTGCCGAAGACCCGCTCGGGCAAGATCCTGCGCGGCACCATCAAGAAGATCGCCGACGGCGATGCCTGGACGATGCCGGCCACGATCGAAGACCCGACCGCGCTCGACGACATCTCCTCGGCGCTGAAGAGCCATAGCTGAGCCAGCTCGGAGTTGCGGACTTACAAACTCCGCAATTCGGGTTAGACAAAGCCTCGCAACGTCATCCGGGGCGCGCGTGTAACGCGCGAGCCCGGAATCCCGATGTTGTTGCCACGAGATTCCGGGTTCGCTCGCTTCGCAAGCGCCCCGGAATGACCCGTGCTCTGGGGACCTTTGATGCCGTCAACCGCAAAACGCCTGCTCGCCCTGTCCGTCGTCGCCTTCGCGCTGACCGCTTGCGCAAGCCGCAACGATGCTCCGGCGGACATCGGCGACGACGATGCCTACTGCCGGCAGAACGGCGTGGTTGCAGGATCGTCCGAATACGTCGCGTGCCGGAAGGATCGGGACGTGCAGCGCTCCAACGCCATCACCCGTGCGAATCGCGCTCAGCGCAATCTCGGCGAGTACATGATGCGCAATCCGGAACGTCCGTAAGCCTCTGCGGCACTTGCGCTTTAAGCACGGAGTCGGGAATTTCCCGCGCGAACCGATACCGCTTTGCCCGCTGCAGGACGTGAATCTGTGACCGGAAAGTCACGCGCGTCGCAATGACGCAGCGGGCGCCTCTCGATTTGATTCAGATCAAATCTTCTTAGCCCCCGGCGGCATCTGTGCACCTTGAGCGTGGGTTTCCCGCTCACGCGACCGAGCTTCAAAAGGGGCATCTATGACCAAGTTTCTGACCGCAGTGTCGGCGCTGGCTTTGGCGGCGGCATTCAACCTCGTGTCGGCCAATGCCGACGCCGCCGATCTCGCCACCCGCCCGATCTACAAGGCGCCGGTTGTGGCGGAATCCAGCCCGTGGATGATCCGCCTGCGCGCGCTGGGCGTGGTGCCCCGGGATTCGGGCTATGTCGATCAGATCGCCGGCTCGTCGCTCAAGGCCTCCGACGCGATCGTCCCCGAGCTCGACATCACCTACTTCCTCACCAAGAACATCGCGGCGGAATTGATCCTCGGCGTCACCCGCCACAGCGTCTCGGGCGCCGGCACCCTGACCGGGATCGACGTGGGTAAGGCCTGGCTGCTGCCGCCGACCCTGACCCTGCAGTATCACTTCACCGACTTCGGCGCGTTCAAGCCGTATGTCGGCGCCGGTGTGAACTACACCTTCTTCTTCAGCCAGAGCGCGGCCTGCTGCACCGTGATCGACAGCCACCTCAAGGACGCGTTCGCGCCGGCGGTGCAGATCGGTTTCGACTACATGATCGACCAGCATTGGGGCATCAACGTCGACGTCAAGAAGCTGTGGCTGCGCCCCGAGTGGAGCGGCACGCTGGCGAACGGCACCCCGATCACCGGCAAGGTCAACCTCGATCCGTGGCTGATCGGCACCGGCATCACCTACCGGTTCTGAGCTTTTCGGCTTCAACACCAGGCGCGAGGCGGAGCGATCCGCCTCGCGCCTTTCATTTGGATCCACCCGCCGCGGCATTGCGCGAACGCCACATTCCTGCTTTGGCTTTGCGCCACCGAAACGAGGAACCGACATGAGCATCGAAGTCAGGGACTGCAACGGCGCGCTGCTCGCCGATGGCGACAACGTTTCCCTTATCAAGGACCTGAAGCTGAAGGGCTCGTCGACCGTGCTGAAGCGCGGCACGATGATCCGCGGCATTCGCCTCACCGACAGCGAAGACGAGATCGAAGGCCGCACCGACAAGATCAAGGGCCTGGTGCTGCGCACGGAGTTCTTGAAGAAGGCGTGAGGGAGCGCCCGGTGCGGGGCGCTTGCCACCATCGCTTAGTGCAGCGATTGACCGTCGGCACAGGCTTGGCTGTACACCATTACGGCGCGCAGCCTTTCCAATTCCGCCTCGAGATGTTCGTTGACCTGCATCAGCGCGCGGAGCGCGTCATGCAGGCTGCCGCCGTTTTCGGCGACGATCCGGTCGATCTGTTGATCCAGTCTGCTCGGCATCGGGTCACTCACTGATAGTCGACACGTCACGGAACCGAAATCCGATCTTCGGATTGGGGCGGAAGTTGCGTGCGAATACGGCGCGATTGCGATGGCAGGAAGTTGTCGCCGTTGTCCCCACGGCGACCCAAGGAAGTAACTACTTAGAGGATGCATGCCGGGAACGGGTTAGGCGTCAGCGCGTACCGATGCGTTGGTGTCGTGGCCAGAAACCGGCAAAATGAGCCACGTCCGCCATCCCCGTTGCGGCCGGTTGTCACCCGGCATGCGCAAGGAGAACGCCGAACCTGCGGGGACGTTCCTCAAGCGAAAACCGGTTATGTCTCGACGTACTCCGCCAGACTGGTTGGAGCAGGGACGGGCAGGCCATCTTCCTTCAGGCCCTCGATGTGAAACCGGATCGCTTCGCGGATCTCAAACTCGACGGCAGCGACGCTGTCACCGGTGGCCACACAGCCGGGCAGATCAGGCACATAGGCAGAGTAGTTGCCCTCTGCTTTTTCGATCACCACCGCGTAGCGCATCAGCGCTGCTCCTTCAAACCAGCCTGTTTCAGGATACTGGCAAACGTGCCCGGAGCAAGATCGTCGGACGGTTTGCCGGCGATGGTGACCCGGCCAGGCTTCCAGGGATGCTTGAACTGCCGGTGACTTCCTCGGGTGGCGATGTGGATCCACCCGTCGGCTTCGATCAGCAGAATGATGACGTCTCGAACCTTCATCGGTTGGCCCCTGCCGGCTGGACCAAATTAGCCTAGATCTCGCCCCGCGACCTGCTGCTTTGGTCGCAATCCCGCGGCGTCCCCAGCCCCTTGACTCCGCACGGCCGGGGTGGTCGTCTCTGGTCCATGCGCACGTTCCGCCCGACCCCGCTGCTCAGACGTCGTTGGTGGCGCACCTCCTGACCAGAGGTGGCCGTGCGATCCCGTTAATTTCCGATCGTCCTGAGGCCGCCACGCGAGGCGGCTTTCGTTTGTCCTGTGTGGCGTTCCTCCGGCAAGTTGCTTAAGAGGATGCCATGAACAGGACCGTTTTCTCGCTTCCCGCGACCAGCGACTACAAGACCGCCACGGGCCTCGCGGTGACGCGCAGCGCCCAGCCTTTCACCGGCGGCCAGGCGCTCGACGAGCTGATCGACCTGCTCGATCACCGCCGCGGCGTGATGCTGTCGTCCGGCACCACGGTGCCGGGACGCTACGAGAGCTTCGACCTCGGCTTTGCCGATCCGCCGCTGGCGCTCACCACCCAGGCCGAGAAATTCACCATCGAGGCGCTCAATCCGCGCGGCCGGGTGCTGATCGCGTTCCTGTCCGACAAGCTCGAAGAGCCCTGCGTCGTCGTCGAGCAGGCCTGCGCCACCAAAATTAGGGGCCACATCGTCCGCGGCGAGGCTCCAGTCGACGAGGAGCAGCGCACCCGCCGCGCCAGCGCGATCTCGCTGGTGCGCGCCGTCGTCGCCGCGTTCGCCTCGCCGGCCGATCCGATGCTCGGCCTGTACGGCGCCTTCGCCTACGACCTGGTGTTCCAGTTCGAGGACCTGAAGCAGAAGCGGGCTCGCGAAGCAGACCAGCGCGACATCGTGCTGTACGTGCCGGATCGCCTGCTGGCTTATGACCGCGCCACCGGCCGCGGCGTCAGCATCTCGTATGAATTTGCCTGGAAGGGCCAGTCCACCGCCGGACTGCCGAACGAAACCGCCGAGAGCGTCTATACCCAGACCGGCCGGCAGGGCTTCGCCGATCATGCCCCGGGCGACTATCCCAAGGTGGTCGAGAAGGCCCGCGCGGCGTTCGCCCGCGGCGACCTGTTCGAGGCGGTGCCGGGCCAGCTGTTCGGCGAACCGTGCGAGCGGTCGCCGGCCGAAGTGTTCAAGCGGTTGTGCCGGATCAATCCGTCGCCCTATGGCGGCCTGCTCAATCTCGGCGACGGCGAATTCCTGGTGTCGGCCTCACCGGAAATGTTCGTGCGTTCCGACGGCCGCCGGATCGAGACTTGCCCGATCTCCGGCACCATCGCCCGCGGCAGCGACGCGATCAGCGACGCCGAGCAGATCCAGAAGCTCCTGAACTCCGAGAAAGACGAGTTCGAGCTGAACATGTGCACCGACGTCGACCGCAACGACAAAGCGCGGGTCTGCGTCCCGGGCACGATCAAAGTTTTGGCGCGCCGCCAGATCGAGACCTATTCGAAGCTGTTCCACACCGTCGACCATGTCGAAGGCATGCTGCGGCCGGGCTTCGATGCGCTCGACGCCTTCCTCACCCACGCCTGGGCGGTGACGGTCACCGGTGCGCCCAAGCTGTGGGCGATGCAGTTCGTCGAGGACAACGAGCGCAGCCCCCGCCGCTGGTACGCCGGCGCGTTCGGCGTGGTCGGCTTCGACGGCTCGATCAACACCGGCCTCACCATCCGCACCATCC
>NZ_QTKI01000200.1:0-8459 GCF_010820945.1 Rhodopseudomonas sp. BR0C11 | reverse complement strand
GTTCGCCGACGGGCTCCGCCGCCAGGCCGACATCTTGACCGATCTGGTCGAGCTGCAATCGAAGATCGGCCGCGATCCGGCCGACCGCCCGCCGCCGCGGGAACCGCGCGAGCCCCGCGAACCGCGTCACCACGCGCCGCAGTTCCTGCAGCGGTCCACTGCCTTGGCGTCGCGCGCCGGCGCTGACGACTTCGAAGACTAAGGTCCATGCCGACGTTGACGCGGGGCTCCGGGCCCCGCGTCCCGACCTCCCTCACCGACCCTGACCGCGACTGCCCGTTCTGCCCGCGTCTCGCTGAATTCCGCAGCGAAGCCCGCGCACGCGAACCGGGCTGGTTCAACGCGCCCGTCCCATCCTTCGGCGGCGCCGAAGCCTCGCTTCTGATTGTCGGCCTTGCGCCGGGCCTGCAAGGCGCCAACCGCACCGGCAGGCCGTTCACCGGCGACTATGCCGGCGACCTGCTCTACGCCACGCTGATCGACTACGGCTTCGCCAAAGGCCACTATCAGGCTAGGCCCGACGACGGGCTGCAACTGATCGGTTGCCGGATCAGCAACGCTGTGCGGTGCGTGCCGCCGCAGAACAAGCCGTTGCCGATCGAAATCAACACCTGCCGGCGCTTTCTGATCGCCACGATCGAGGCAATGCCGAAGCTGCGCGCGATCGTCCTGCTCGGGCGGATCGCTCACGATTCCACGCTGAAGGCACTCGGCCTCCGCGCCGCCCAGGCCCCGTTCGGCCACGGCGCCGTGCACGAAGCCGGCCGGCTGCGCCTCTACGACAGCTACCACTGCTCGCGCTACAACACGAACACCGGCGTGCTGACACCGAAGATGTTCCGCGACGTATTCGCGCGGGTGCGGGCTGATCTCGACGCGTAGTCGGATCAGAAAGAAACGTCATTGCGAGGAGCGAAGCGACGAAGCAATCCAGAGGCCACACGTTCTGAGGCCTCTGGATTGCTTCGCTTCGCTCGCAATGACGGGGATGGGCATCCGCGACTGCTAACTAGCGCCGATTGCCCTTGAGCCATTCCAGCACGTCGCCAGCATTTCGATCCGGCGGGAAGACCGGATAGAACACGTGGCTGATCCGGCCGTCGTCGATGATCAGCGCCATGCGCTTGAGCAGCGTCATGCCGGCGACCTGCATCTTCGGCAGGTTCAATGCATGGGTCAGTTCGAGGCTCTCGTCGGACAGCACCGCAAACGGCAGATGCAGTCGGGTCGCCATCTCGGTTTGATAAGCGGTCGATTGCGTCGACAGACCGAACACCGCATTGGCGCCCGCGGCTTTGAGCTCGGCGAACAGATCGCGGAACGAACAGGTCTGCGGCGTGCAGCCGCGCGCACCGGGGATCATGTCCCAGTCGTCGACCAGGCTGATCTGACCGGGCACGCCCGTTCGCGGATAGACGAACAGCACGGTCCGCCCCGGCAGCGACGACAACGTCACCGAGCCTCCATCAGTCGCCGGCAGCACGACCGACGGGATCACGGCGCCCGGCAGATGCGCGGCGGCGCCATCATCCTCCGGTGCAGGGATTGCGCTCCAATCGACCTTGAGAAGATCTGGCTGCTTGGTCATGGGCGCCTCCCTTCGACCCGCTCAGCCGCGCGACCGCAGCAGACGGCCCTTCTCCCGGCTCCAATCGCGCTTCTTTTCGGTCTCGCGCTTGTCGTGCAGCTTCTTGCCCTTGGCGAGGGCGAGCTGCAGCTTGGCACGGCCGCGTTCGTTGAAATACAGCTTGAGCGGAATCAGCGTCATGCCTTCGCGCTCGACCGCACCGATCAGCTTGTTGATCTGCTTGCGATGCAGCAGCAGCTTGCGCGGCCGCTTCGGCTCGTGATTGAAGCGGTTGGCCTGCAGATATTCCGGAATATTGGCGTTGATTAGCCAGATCTCGCTGCCGCGGGCGTCCGCATAGGACTCCGCGATCGTGGTCTTGCCGTTGCGGATCGACTTCACCTCGGTGCCGGTCAGCGCAATGCCGGCCTCGACGGTGTCGTCGATCGCGTAGTTGAACCGCGCCTTGCGGTTCTCCGCGACCACCTTGATCGGGCGTTCGTTCTTCTCGGCCATTGTGGGCGATTCCTGTCGGCGCGGTCGTCGTCACCTATGGCGACGGACCGGCGCCCTTCTTCAACAAATCCCTGATCTCGGTGAGGAGCTCTTCCTGCCGGGTCGGGGTCGGCGGCGGCGACTTGGCCTCTTCCGCCTGTTGCTTCAACTTGTTCAGCGACCGGATCACCGCAAACAGCACCGCCGCGACGATCAGGAAGTTCAACGTCACCGTGAGGAAGTTCCCCCAGGCGAGCACCGCCCCCTGCTTCTTTGCATCGGCCAGCGTGCCTGCCGTGACCGTCTTCGACAGCGGCGTGAAGTAGTTGGAAAAATCCAACCCGCCGGTGACCGCTCCGATGATCGGCATGATCACGTCGCCGACCAGAGAGGTCACGATCGCGCCGAACGCTGCACCGATGATGACGCCGACCGCGAGGTCGACGACATTGCCCTTCATCGCGAAATCGCGAAATTCCTTGAGAAGCCTCGAGCCCTTCTGCTCGAAGTGACGGACGGAACCGGTGCTGTTCATGCGCTCCCTGTCAGTTGATGACTCCTGCGTGCACCATCGCCGCACGGATCGTCTTGCCGGTCGGTTCGGTCACCGGCATCAGCGGCAGCCGGACCTCTTCCTGAATACGGCCGAGCAGCGTCAGGCCATGCTTGGCACCGGCGACGCCCGGCTCCTTGAACACCGCGTCGTGCAGCGGAACCAGACGGTCCTGGATCTTAAGCGCGCCGGGATAATCGCCCGCGAACACCGCGCCCATCAGATCCGAACACAGCTTCGGCGCGACGTTCGACACCACCGAGATGCAGCCGTGGCCACCGGCCGCCATATAGGCCAGCGCAGTCATATCCTCGCCCGAGAGCTGGATGAAGTCCGGCCCCATCGCATGGCGCTGCTGCGACACGCGGCCGAGATTGCCAGTCGCATCCTTGACGCCGACGATGTTGTCGAGCTCGTACAGCCGGCTCATGGTGTCGACCGACATGTCGACGACCGACCGCGGCGGAATGTTGTAGATGATGATCGGAATCCCGATCGCATCGTTCACCGCCTTGAAGTGCTGATACATGCCTTCCTGGGTCGGCTTGTTGTAGTACGGCGTCACCACAAGCACCGCATCGGCGCCGGCCTTCTCGGCGTGGCGCGCGAGCTCGACGGCTTCGCGAGTCGAGTTGGAGCCAGCGCCGGCGATCACCGGCACGCGGCCCTTGGCCTCCGCGATGCACCACTCCACCACCTTGTGGTGCTCTTCGTGGCTCAGCGTCGGGCTCTCGCCGGTGGTTCCGACCGGCACCAGGCCGTGGGTGCCCTGCTCGATCTGCCAGTTCACCAGGCTGCGAAACGCCTGTTCGTCGAGCGCGCCATTTTTGAACGGCGTGACCAAGGCGGTAAACGACCCCCGAAATTTCGTCTTTGCTGCCATTCTATTCTCCTCAACGCCCGCGACCTTGCAACGAAGCGCCCTTCATACCGAGTCCCCACCCGACGGGAAAGGGTCCCATCGGCGGAGAAACCGGCGGTTTTGAGGATTCTGATCGGCGGCGGCCGCGGATCTCAGGCGGACGGCGCGACGGCGTAATCGTCGTCGGAGACATGCTCCATCCAGGTGGCGAAACTGCCGTCCAGCGCTTCCTGCATTGCAATATGGGTCATGCCGTTGGTCGGCGAGGCGCCGTGCCAGTGTTTCTCGCCCGGCGGAATCCATACCACGTCGCCGGCGCGAATCTCCCGCACCGGGCCGCCTTCGGTCTGAATCCGGCCGACACCGGTCACGACATACAGCGTCTGGCCGAGCGGATGGGTGTGCCACGCGGTGCGCGCGCCTGGTTCGAATGCCACGCGCGTGGCAGCCAGCCGCGCCGGCGCCGGCGCGGCAACGATCGGGTCCTGCCACACCGTGCCGGTGAAATAGTCCTTGGGCGCCCGCTGGGTCGGGCGTGAGCCCGCCGCGAAGATGTCCATCGACCAGGCTCCTTAGGTTTTGTCGGCCTTCTCCTTGAACGCGGCGTAGCGCGCCTTGGTTTCGGCGTTCATCGGATACAGGCCGGGCAGCACCGCGCCCTTGTTGACCTCCTCGACGATCCAGCCTTCCATCCGCTCCTGCTCCGGGCCCTCTGCGAGCACATGGTCGAGCAGCGCCTGCGGGATCAGCACGGCACCATCCTGGTCCGCCACGATGACGTCCTTCGGGAACACCGCGACGCCGCCGCAACCGATCGGCTGGTCCCAGCCGACGAAGGTCAGGCCGGCCACCGACGGCGGCGCAGCCGCGCCGTCGCACCACACCGGCAGACCGGTGCCCAGCACGCCCTCGAGGTCGCGCACCACGCCGTCGGTGATCAGCGCCTTGATGCCGCGCTTGACCATGCGGGCGCAGAGAATGTCGCCGAAGATGCCGGCGTCCTTGATGCCCATGGCGTCGACCACGGCGATGCAGCCTTCCGGCATCGCCTCGATCGCCGCGCGGGTCGAGATCGGCGACGCCCAGGACTCGGGGGTTGCCAGATCCTCGCGTGCCGGCACGAAGCGGAGCGTGAACGCCTCACCGACTAGCCGCGTCGCACCCGGACGCAGCGGCCGCGCACCGCGCATCCAGACGTTGCGGAGCCCCTTCTTCAGCAGCACCGTGGTGATGGTCGCGGTCGAAACGCGCGACAGGATGTCGATGGCTTCCGGGGTCAGTGACATGAAGAGAGAGCTCCAGTGATTGTCGGCGCATCTTGCGGGCCGCGACTGCCGCGTCAAGACGCAACCCTGCGATCAGCAGCTCTCTCCAGCGCATGGCGATCATCGCAATTTATCACCTCCAAAGTCGTCGACTTATCGACCTCGCATGAGTTGCGAAGTGCTTTTCAGCCGCTCGGAAAAGGCGCTATCGCTGCCGGTAGCTTTGTGAGATCGTTGACGCATGACCACCCCACCTCCCAGGATGCTGCCGAGCGGTGACACCGCGATCACCGTCGAGTTCGGCCGCGATATCAGTGATGAAGCTAATCGTCGCGTGTTGGCGCTCGATCGCAAGCTGAAGCAAGCTCCGATCTCCGGCATCGTCGAAACCGTGCCGACCTATCGGTCGCTTCTGGTGCATTACGATCCGGAGACGATCGGCTTCGGCGCACTATCCGATCAACTCGTAACGCTCGCGCAGACGCCCGATGAAAGCGCGACCGCAGCCAAACGGCGCTGGCGGATTCCGGTGTGTTACGGCGGCGAGCACGGCATCGATCTGGAGGATGCGGCACAGGCTTTGAACACCACACCGGATGCACTGGTCGCGCGCCACGCCGCCGGCGATTATCGCGTCGCCATGATCGGCTTCACACCGGGCTGGTCGTATCTTTCTGGCCTCGATCCGGCGCTAGCGATGCCCCGGCGGCAAGCGCCGCGACTGCACACTCCGGCCGGCACGATTTCGGTCGGCGGCATCCAGACCGGCATTCAATGTCTGGCCGGACCGAGCGGATGGCACCTGCTCGGCCGCACGCCGGTGCGCACTTATCAGTTGCATCGCGAGCCGATCTTTTTGCTCGAACCTGGCGACGCCATCAGCTTCGCGCAGATCGACGCCAAGGAGTTCGCCGAGCGCGACGATGCAGCGTCCCATGGTGAAGTCGTCGCGGAACTGCTGAGCGCATGACGAAGCTTGTGATCGATAGCGTCGGCCCGGCCACCTCCGTGCAGGATGCCGGGCGCCACGGCGCGCAGCGTTACGGTCTGCCGCCGAGCGGCGCGATGGACCGGCTGTCGCTTGCCGCCGCCAATGTGCTGGTCGGCAACAGCGCGTTCGCGGCGGCGATCGAACTCGGCCCGCTCGGCGCGAAACTAAGCGTCCGCGACGGCGCGGTGCGGCTGGCGCTGACAGGCGCCGAGCGGCCCGCTGCGCTCGACGGCAAGCCGCTGGCATTCAACGAGTCGTTCATGCTCACCGAAGGCCAGATCCTCACCGTCGGCGTGGCGCGTGGCGGCGTATTCAGCTATCTGGGAATTGAAGGCGGCGTCGGCGGCGAGCCGATGTTCGGCAGTCTCGCGGTCAACGCGCGCGCCGGTCTCGGCAGCCCCTACCCGCGGCCGCTGCTGGCCGGCGACACCATTGAGGTCAAGTCCGCGGCACCGGCGCTCGAACGCCGCCTCGACCTGCCCGAGCAACAAGACGCGCCGATCCGCGTCGTCCTCGGTCCGCAGAACGATGAGTTCGGCGACGCGGTCGATACGTTCCTGGCTGGCGAATGGACGATCTCGGCGACCAGCGACCGCATGGGCTATCGGCTCGACGGTCCGCAGATCTCGCATCTCCACGGCCACAACATCGTCTCGGACGGCACCGTTGACGGCAGCATCCAGGTGCCCGGCTCGGGCCAGCCGATCGTGCTGATGCCCGATCGCGGCACCAGCGGCGGCTATCCGAAGATTGCCACGGTGATCTCGGCCGATCTCGGGCGGCTGGCGCAGCGTCAGCCCGGCCGACCGTTCCGCTTTCAGGCGGTCAGCGTCGACCAGGCTCAGGAGGCTTATCGCGCGATGGCCAAGTTGATCCGCTCGCTGCCTGACCGGCTGCGCGACGCGCAGCACGCCACCATCGACCTCGACGCGCTGCTCTCCGCCAACGTCGCCGGTGCGGCGATCGACGCGCTGGCGGCGGAGTAATCGAATCTGACGACGGGACCAATCGGGATGAAGATCGATCTGAACTGCGACCTCGGCGAAGGCTTTGGCGTCTGGCAGATGGGTGACGATGCGGCGATGATGCAGATCGCCACCAGCGTCAACATCGCCTGCGGCTTCCATGCCGGCGATCCGGACATCATGCATGCGACCGTCAAGCTCGCGAAGCAAAACGGCGTCGCAATCGGCGCGCATCCGGGCTTCCGCGACCTGCACGGTTTCGGCCGCCGGCCGGTGCCGGGGATCACAGCCGCCGAGATCGAAAACCTCGTCGCCTATCAGATCGGCGCGCTGCAGGCGGTTGCGGCTCTCGCCGACCACAAGGTCACCCACGTCAAGGCGCACGGCGCGCTGTCCAACGTGGCCTGCGAAGACGACATGACCGCCCGCGCGATTGCCTCGGCGATCAAGGCGGTCGATCCATCGCTAGTGTTCGTCGTGCTGGCGAACTCGAAACTGATGGTCGCAGGCGAAGCAGCCGGCCTGCCGCTGGCGCACGAGGTGTTTGCTGATCGGGCCTATGAGGACGACGGCAATCTGGTGTCGCGCAAGAAGCCCGGTGCAGTGCTGCACGACCCCAATGAAATTGCCGAACGCGTGCTGCGGATGGCGCAGGACGGCGCCGTCGTCTCCGTCACGGGCAAGGTGATCAAGATGCGCACCGACACGGTGTGCATCCATGGCGATACCAAAGGCGCGGTCGAGATCGCGCGCGGCGTCCGCCGCAAGCTGGAAGCCAGCGGCATCACCGTCGCGCCCTTTGCCGGCACCTGACGCGTAGCTACGCCCCGATCAGGGCCAGCAGCTCGGCTGTGAGCGCGCCGTCCGCGTTCCATTCATTCAGAATGGAGAAGTGATGATGCCGCGGCAGGATGCTCAGAGTGATGGGCAATCCTGCCCGCGCAGCGACGTTGGAATAGTCCAGCGACTGACGCTGCAGTTCGGGCAACTCGTCGCCGCCGACCACCAGCGACTGTGGCGCCGTGCCAAGGCGGGTGCGCCGGATCGGGCTCAGGATCTCGATTTCCTGCCGGTCGAGGCGTAGCGCGTCGTCGAGATAGCACAGCGCAATAGGCTCGAGATCGAAGATGCCGCTGATGCACACCGCGCCTTGGACCGCGGAATGCGCGCTCGCGACCGATGCGAGATGCCCGCCCGCGGACCACCCGCTGACCACCAGCCTGCGCCGGTCGAAGCCGAAGCGCTCGGTGTCGGTAGCAAGCACGTCGAGCGCCAGATCGACCTCGGCGACGATATCCGACAGCCGTGCCGTGGGGGCCAACGTGTAGCCGACCACGGCGACATCGATGCCGTGCGCGTTAGGACCATCGGCGACGAAGGAGAACATCTCCTTCGAATTGCGCTGCCAATAGCCGCCGTGCAGAAACACCAGCAGCGGCGCGCCGGTTTCGCCGGAGCCAAAATAGTCCAGCGAAGTCCGCTCGCGATCCGCATAGGAGATATCGAGGCGGGCTTCGGGGCCGGCGCGGCGGACAGCACTGCGCTGTCGCCAGCGCTCCAGCCACTGCGGGCTGTCGACGACTGCTGCGCTGTTGTTGTAGGCGGCATCGAGAGTCGCACGATCCATCCCGCGATAGACCAATCGCGACGCGTGGGGGGCTGCAAGGTCCACGTCAAGAATCCGCCGTCGCTGCAACCTTGCGGCCTGCGCCGACATGGCTGGTCAGTTGCTGCGTGATGCTGCGCCGAAGCCTGTTGAAC
>NZ_QTKI01000020.1:0-24719 GCF_010820945.1 Rhodopseudomonas sp. BR0C11 | reverse complement strand
TTCGCCGGCGAGGATCTGCCGTCCGCGCGCGCCCACTCGCACGGCGAGACGGTGTGGCTGGTGACTCAGGATGCGCTGCCGGAGAATGCCGGTGTCGCCTGAGCCGATGACTTCCAAGCCGCAGCCGCGCGCGCTGATCGTGATGGGCGTTTCCGGCTCCGGCAAGAGCACGGTGGGCGAAGCCCTCGCCCAGCGCCTCGGCTGGCGCTACGAAGACGCCGACGCCTATCACCCTGCAAGCAACGTCGCCAAGATGAGCGCCGGCCAGCCGCTCAGCGATGACGATCGCTGGCCGTGGCTCAAGGCGATCGCTGCCGAGATCGACCGCGTCATCGCGGACGGTAGCTCCATCGTGTTCGGCTGCTCGGCCCTGAAAAGGGCGTATCGCGACGTGCTGGTGCACGGCCGCGACGACATTCGGATCGTGTTTCTCGACGGCGGCCGCGAGCTGATCGGCGCCCGGATGGCGGCGCGGAAGAACCACTTCATGCCGGCCGGCCTGCTCGACAGCCAATTCGCCACGCTGGAGCGCCCCGGCCCGGACGAGCGCCCCATCATCGCCTCGATCGACGCGCCCGTTGAAGCAATCGTCGATGACATCGTCGGTCAGCTTCCAACGTCGATCCGCGAATAATTCGATGCTCACCGTCATTGCGAGCGAAGCGAAGCAATCCAGAAGCTCCGTGCACGATTCTGGATTGCTTCGTCGCTTCGCTCCTCGCAATGACGAAGACTCCACTTTGAGGTTCGATCCATGACCCGCATCCAGCTCGTAATCTCCGACGTCGATGGCACTCTGGTCACCACCGACAAGCGGCTCACCGATCGTGCCCGTGATGCGGTGGCGCGGTTGGAAGCCAGCGGCGTCGGCTTCACCCTCACCTCGAGCCGGCCGCCGGTCGGGATGCGGATGTACAGCGATCCGCTCGGCATCACGCTGCCGCTCGGCCCGTTCAACGGCAGCTCGATCGTCACGCCGACGCTCGACGTGCTCGAGCAACATCTGATTCCGGACAGCGCGGTGACGACCAGCATCGAGCTGTTCGAGAGCAGCGGCATCGACATCTGGCTGTTCACCAACGACAATTGGTACATCCGCCGCGACGACGGCAAATACGTCGCGCATGAAGAGCGCACCATTCGGTTTTCGCCGACAATGGAGGCGGACCTGACGTCGTTCGCCGGCAAGGCCTGCAAGATCGTCGGCGTCAGCGCCGACTTCGCGCTTCTCAAGCGCTGCGAGCCGGAGCTGCAGGCTGCGCTCGGCGACCGCGCGCTGGCGGTGCGATCGCAGGATTACTATCTCGACGTCACCCCGCCCGGGCGCAGCAAGGGAACGTTCGTCGCCGCGATGGCGGAGCGGCTCGGCATCCCGACAGACGCCATCGCCACGCTTGGCGACATGCAGAACGACCTGCCGATGTTCGGCGTCAGCGGTCTGTCGATCGCCATGGGCAACGCTGCCGACGAGATCAAGCAGCAGGCCGCGCACGTCACCGGCCGCAACGACGACGACGGCTTCGCCGCCGCGATCGACTTCATCCTGGAGCGCAATTCGCGTCTCGGCGACTAATTCTGCTTCGAGCGCTGCACCGCCGGCTTCTCGGTGGCGGCCTTGGCGGCAGATAAGTTGTTGGCGGTGTTGATCAGCGCGATGTGGGTCAGCGCCTGCGGAAAGTTGCCGGTCTGACGCTTTTCGACCGTGTCGTATTCCTCGGCGAGCAGGCCGAGATCGTTGGCGATGCCGGCGACACGATCGAACAGCGCCTTCGCCCGATCGATCTGGCCGGCCAGCACATAGGCGTCGGCGAGCCACAGGCTGCAGGCGAGGAACGCGCCCTCTACCGGCACGCTCGGGTCCTTGCTGGCGCGCGAATCGTGACGCATCACGTAGCCGTCGCTCATCAGATGGCGTTCGATCGCCTCGAGCGTGCCCAGCACCCTTGGATCATCCGGCGGCAGGAAGCCGACCGCCGGGATCAGCAGCACCGAAGCATCGAGCACCTTGGCGCCGTAATGCTCGACGAACGCGTTCTGCTCGGTATCGAAGCCGTTGGCACAGACGTCGGCGTGAATCCTCTCGCGCAAGGCGCGCCACTCGGCGACCGGCGCCTTGAGGCCGAACTTTTCCGCGCTCTTGATGCCGCGATCGAACGCCACCCAGGTCATCACCTTGGAGGAGACGTAGTGCTGGCGCGGTCCGCGCAGCTCCCAGATGCCGCTGTCGGGCTGATCCCAGATCTTGGCGAGATGCTGCAGCACCTTGCATTCCAGCGCCCAGGACTCGCCGTCGAGCGCGAGGTCGGCGTTGCGCCACTGGTGGAAGGCGTCGATCAGTTCGCCATAGACGTCGAGCTGCAGCTGCGCGTGCGCGGCGTTGCCGATCCGCACCGGCTGTGCGCCCTGGTAACCGGCCAGCCAATCCGCCTGCCATTCCAGCAGCCGGCGTTCGCCGTAGATGCCGTACATGATCTGCATGCCGGCCGGGTCGCCCGCCACCGCGCGCAGCAGCCAGTCGTGCCAGGCCGCGGCCTCTTCGGTGTAGCCGTTGTTCATCAGCGCGAACAGCGTGAAGGTCGCGTCGCGCAGCCAGCAGAACCGGTAGTCCCAGTTACGCGAGCCGCCGAGCTGCTCAGGTAGCGATGTGGTCGGCGCCGCAACGATGCCACCCGACGGCGCGAAGGTCAGAGCCTTCAGGGTGATCAGCGACCGCATCACCAGATCGCGATGATCGCCCTGATAGGTGCAGCGCCCGGACCATTCGGCCCAAAAATCCTCGGTGTCCTTCAGCGCCGCGATCGAATCGATCGTGTCCGGCACCGGCAGATGCGACGGCCCGTAAGTCATCACGAACGGGATCTGATCGCCCTCGCCGACGTCGAACTCGGCGACCGTGGTCATGTCCTTGCCGTGCGTCGCCACCGGCGTCCGCAGCACCAGCATGTCGGGACCGCCGACCGCCAGCACCGCGCCGTCGTCGCCGCGCCGCACCCACGGGATCGCCGCGCCGTAGCCGAACCGGATCACTAGCTGCATCGCCACTTTGACCCGGCCGCGATCGCCACGCACCAGCCGAACGATGTCGGACGCCGAGCCGCGCGGCGGCATGAAGTCGATCAGCGTGATGCAGCCGGTCGCGGTTTCGAACGTGGTTTCCAGGATCAGGCTGTCGCCGCGATAGCGCCGGCTGCAGCGCACCATCTCCCCCTCAGGCGCGATCCGCCAACGACCGTTATTCTCGGTTCCGAGCAGCGCGGCGAAACAGGCTTCGGAATCGAACGACGGCCAGCACAGCCAATCGATCGAGCCGTCGCGGCCGACCAGCGCCGCGGTCTCGCAGTCGCCGATCAGCGCGTAGTCTTCGATCGGATTCGGCAAAACGTCACCCCGCGGTGCGGCGGTCGGCGGTCGGCGCGAGCAGCGCTTGGCGGTTGATCACGGCGGAGATGTCCTCGATCGCCTTCGGCAGCCGCCGCCGCCAGTTCGGATGTTCCGACACCGTGCCCGGCACGTTCGGCTGGTCGAGCACGCCGAGCAGATCTTCCAGCGCGATCGCCAATAGGCGCGACGGCGTGCGCGCCAGGAACGTCAGCACCGCGTAGATATCGTCGTGCTCGATCCCCTGATTGCGGAGCACATCGCCGAGCATCGCCAGCGCGTGCCGGCGGCTGTCGTCGCTCTCGCCCGGATCGACCCCGATCGAACGCTTCAGATGTAGATCGGTCGAGGTGCGCCACCCCGAATAGGTTGCGAGGTCGTGGGTGTTGAAGGTGACCAATGCGTTCGGCAGATAGTGATCGAGCCCGAAGAACCAGCCCTGGTGGAAGTCGCGCTCGAACATCATCACGCGATACGACCAGATCCCCCAGGCGGCCAGCCGGTCGCGGAAGCCGTCCGGCACCGTGCCGAGATCTTCGCCGATCACCACGCAGCGATGCGCAACGCTTTCCTGCGCGGTGACCGCCAGCAGGGCCTCGAGCGGCATCCGCACATAGACGCCCTGATTGGCGGCAAAGCCATGCGGGACGAGATACAACCGGTTCAGCCCGAGCACGTGATCGAGCCGGATTGCGCCGGCGTAGCGCATCGAGGCGCGCAGCATGTCGCGGAACGGCGCGAAGCCGGTCAGCTCCAGCCCCGGCGCGTTGAACCCGGCAAGCCCCCAATTCTGGCCGGCGGTGTTGAGCGGATCGGGCGGCGCGCCGACCGACAGCAGCCGCGAGATCGCGGCCGGTTCGTTCCAGGCGTCGAATCCGTCGCTCTGCACACCGACCGCGACATCGAGATAAAGACCGACGTTCATGCCGCGGGCGGCCGCGAGATCGCGGCAGCCGCGCAACTGATCGTCGGCGCACCACTGCGCGAATTCGAAGAACTCGACCTCTGGGCCGTCTGGCCCGGCGCGCAACTGCGCGCAGCGCGTATCATCCGGCTGTCGCCACTCCTCCGGCCATTCCCACCACGGGTGACCGAATTTGTGCCGCAGCACTTCGAAGCACGCGAACCGCGTCAGCAGCGGCGCGCGCTCGCGGCGAAACGCCTCGAACGCGTCGCGCCGGGCGGCCGACGCCGAGGTGCGGAACGTCTCGTAGGCGGCGCGCAGGCCGCGCCACTTCACCGCCGCCACTGCGGCGTAGTCGATTAGTTCGCCATCGCGCAGCGACGCCAGCGTCTGAGCATCGACCGGCCGATCGTTTCCGGAAAACTCCGGCAGGCCTTCAACGTCGACATACAGCGGATTGAGAAACAGCCGGCTGTTCGGCGAATACGGGCTGCAATCGCCGGGCCGGTCGTCGAACAGCGCATGCAGCGGATTGAGGCCGATGCCGCCGGCGCCGAGGCTGGCGGCGAGTTCGATCAGGTTCGCCAGATCGGTGAAGTCGCCGATGCCCCAGTTGCGTGCCGATCGCAGGCTGTAGAGCTGCACGGCGACCAGCCAGGAGCGATCGAAGGCGCCGCCAAACGCATGCGGCGGCGCGACCAAAAGCGGCACCTCTTCGGCGTGGCCGGATGCGTCCGTCAGCCGCACCCGATAGCTACCGCTCGGCAGATCTTGCGGCCATGCGATGGATCGATCTTCGGCGGTGCCTTCGGCCAGCGTCGCCGTCTCGGCCGTGATCACCCAGCGCACCGGGAGGGCAGCGCCTGGCCCCAGCTCGGAACGGTTTGGCTCGCCCTGCCGGATCACCACGATCCGATCCAGCAATCGCCGCTCCGCCGCCTCAGGGATCGCGTCGATGATCAGCCCCAGGGCTTCTGGCGGCGTGACGTGGCGGCGGCCCTGACCGTCGTAAAACTCGGTCTGGATGCCCAGCTCGGCAGCTTTGGTGAATAAATCCATAAGGCACGCTGTCTACACGCCGCGCGGGGTGCGCCGCGAATCCGCCTGTCCGCCGACAGGATAGTCATATCGAACGCGATTGCGTAGGGTGAGTTCCATTGGAACCAGCGCGTCCTGGAAGCTTTGTAATCGAGAACCGCCCGGTTCACTATGGGACGTGCGTCCTAGATCGTGGGCATCACCTTACTCAATCGATCGTGGGCTATTGTGAACAAGTCGACACAAGCGCTTCAAACCGCCGCCACTCGCGGCGCCTTTCACATCGAAGACATCTATCCGCTGATCGACGGCGGACGATTCCCGGTGAAACGCATTGTCGGCGAGCCGATCGAGGTGTGGGCCGACATCTACCGCGACGGCCACGAAGTCATTGCCGCGGCGTTGCTCTGGCGGCGTGAGCAGGACAGCACATGGCAGCGGGTGCCGATGGTGCACGCGGTCAACGACCGCTGGTCGGCGACATTCACGCCGCAGCAACTCGGCCGTCACGTTTATGCGATCGAAGCCTGGACCGACGAGTTTGCGACCTGGCGACATGGTGCCGAACTCAAGCTGAAGGCCGGCCAGGATCTGTCGCTCGACGCCCTGGAAGGCGCGGGCCTACTCACCAAAGCGCAGACCGACGATCCTGAGGTGCTGCGGCTGATCCAGCAGCGCTGCGAGGAATATCTACGGACCGGCGATATCACGCCGCTGCTGTCGCCGGACCTGCGCGACGCCATGGCGACCAGCCAGGCGCGGCACGACCTCACCCGCACCGAACCGCTGCCGCTGATGATCGACCGGCCGCGCGCCCGCTACGGCGCGTGGTACGAGATGGTGCCGCGCAGCCAGAGCACCGAGCCTGGCCGCCATGGCACCTTCCGCGATTGCATCGCGCGGCTGCCCGACGTCGCCGCGATGGGCTTCGACGTGGTGTACTTCACCCCGATCCATCCGATCGGCCACACCAACCGCAAGGGCCGCAACAACGCGCTGAAGGCCGAGCCCGGTGATCCCGGCAGCCCGTATGCGATCGGCGCCGAGGAAGGTGGACACGATGCGGTGCATCCGGAGCTCGGCACGCTGGCGGACTTCCGCGCCTTCGTCGACGCCTGCGAGGTGGTCGGCATCGAGGTCGCCCTCGACATCGCCGTGCAGTGTTCGCCGGATCATCCGTGGCTGAAGCAGCATCCGGACTGGTTCAAGCGCCGGCCCGACGGCTCGATGAAATACGCCGAGAATCCGCCGAAGAAATACGAGGACATCGTCAACCCGGATTTCTCCTGCGAAGACGCCGGCTCGCTGTGGAACGCGCTGCGCGACGTGATCCTGTTCTGGGCCGGTCATGGCGTGAAGATCTTCCGGGTCGACAATCCCCACACCAAGCCGCTGCGGTTTTGGGAATGGTTGATCCGCGAGGTGCAGCTTCGTCACCCCGACGTCATTTTCCTGGCCGAAGCGTTCACGCGGCCGAAACTGATGAAGGGACTGGCCAAGCTCGGCTTCACCCAGTCCTACACTTACTTCACCTGGCGCACCCAGAAGTGGGAGATCGAGCAATATTTGCGCGAACTCACCGACTATCCGGAGCGTGACTTCTATCGGCCGAACTTCTTCACCAACACGCCGGACATCCTGCCCTTCCATCTGCAGGGTGGCGAGCCGTGGATGTTCAAGTCGCGCCTCGTTCTCGCCGCAACGTTGTCATCCACCTATGGCATCTACAACGGCTTCGAACTGCTCGAGCACGAACCGATCCCCGGCAAGGAGGAGTATCTCGATTCCGAGAAATACGAGATCAAGGTGCGCGACTGGGACAAGCCGGGCAACATCAAGCCCTACATTCGCGACATCAACCGCATCCGCAGCGCCAATCCGGCGCTGCAGCAGACCAGCAATCTCCGCTTCCTCGACGTGCAGGACCCGAATGTGACCGGCTTCGTCAAGACGTCCGTCGACGGCACCAATGCGGTCGCGGTCGCGATCGCGCTCAGCAGCGACTACCATGAATTCTGGCTGCCGCTCGGCGACGTTCAGATCGAGGTCGCCGGCGAGCGCCGGCCTGTCGTTGCGGTCGAGAACCTGCTGACGGGAGAACGCCACGCGCTCGATTGGGGCGGGATCAACCTGCGGATGGATCCTCATCGGGACCCGGCGCTGCTGTTCCGTTGCCTGGCGTGAGTGCGGAAGCCATGAATGAAATGACACCGATCACGACGATCGACGGAACTGACGCGGAAACCTCCGACGAGCTTTGGTACAAAGACGCCATCATCTATCAGTTGCACGTCAAGGCGTTCGCCGACAGCAACAATGACGGCATCGGCGACTTCGCCGGCCTCACCGAAAAGCTCGATTATCTGCAGGAGCTCGGCGTCAACACGCTGTGGCTGCTGCCGTTCTATCCGTCGCCGCAGCGCGACGACGGCTACGACATCGCCGACTACGGCTCGATCAATCCCGACTTCGGCACCATGAAGGACTTCCGCCGCTTCATCGTCGAAGCCAAGAAGCGCAATCTGCGCGTCATCACCGAGCTGGTCATCAATCACACCTCGGATCAGCACGCCTGGTTCAAGCGGGCCCGGCGCAGCCCGAAGAACTCCAGCGCGCGCGACTGGTACGTCTGGAGCGACACCGACCAGAAATATCTCGGCACCCGGATCATCTTCACCGACACCGAGAAGTCGAACTGGACCTGGGATCCGGAAGCGGGCCAGTATTATTGGCACCGCTTCTTCTCACACCAGCCGGATCTCAACTTCGACAATCCGCGCGTGGTCGGCGCCGTCGTCAAGGTGATGAAGCGCTGGCTCGACACCGGCGTCGATGGCTTCCGGCTCGACGCGATCCCTTATCTCTGCGAGCGTGACGGCACCAACAACGAGAATCTTCCCGAGACCCACGCGGTCATCAAGCAGCTGCGCGCCGAACTCGACGCCTATGCCAAGGGCAAGCTGCTGCTCGCCGAGGCCAACCAGTGGCCGGAGGACGTCCAGCAGTATTTAGGCGACAGCGACGAATGCCACATGGCCTACCACTTCCCGCTGATGCCGCGGATCTACATGGCGATCGCGCAGGAAGACCGCTTTCCGATCACCGACATCATGCGGCAGACGCCGGAGATTCCGGCGAACTGCCAGTGGGCGATGTTCCTGCGCAACCACGACGAGCTGACGCTCGAAATGGTCACCGACGTGGAGCGCGACTATCTCTGGAAGACCTATGCGGCCGATCCGAGGGCACGGATCAACGTCGGCATCCGCCGCCGCCTTGCGCCGCTGATGGACAATGACCGTCGCAAGATCGAGCTGATGAACTCGCTGCTGCTGTCGTTCCCCGGCACGCCGATCATCTATTACGGCGACGAGATCGGGATGGGCGACAACATCTATCTCGGCGATCGCAACGGCGTCCGTACCCCGATGCAGTGGTCGCCCGACCGCAACGGCGGCTTCTCGCGCGCCGATCCGGCGCGGCTGTATGCGCCGCCGATCATGGACCCGGTGTACGGCTACGCCTCGGTCAACGTCGAAGCGCAGCAGCGCAGCCTGTCGTCCCTGCTCAGCGCGATGAAACGGCTGATCGCGGTGCGCAAGTCGACGCTGGCCTTCGGCCGCGGCAGCATGACGTTCATCCGCCCGAGCAACCGCGCGGTGCTGGCCTATGTCCGGCAATACGAGGACGAGGTCATTCTCTGCGTCGCCAACCTGTCGCGCGCCGCGCAGGCGACCGAGCTCGATCTGTCGCCGTGGAAGGAGCGCGTGCCGCAAGAAATGCTCGGCCGCACCAAATTCCCGCCGATCGGCGAACTACCCTACATGATCACGCTGGCGCCGTTCGGCTTCTATTGGTTCAAGCTCCAGGAGCCCGGCACCGCGCCGCATGTCGCGCCGGTGTCGGCCGTGCCGGAATTCGTGACCCTGGTGGTGCCGCTCGGCTCGACCTGGATGACGCTCGGCCGCACCCGCTCGATGTTCGAGCACGAGGTGCTGCCGACATTCCTGTCCCGCACCCGCTGGTTCCCGGAGCGCAATCCGCGCGCAATCCATCCGCGGCTCACTTCGGCGATCCCGTTCGCCAATGACGGCGACAACCGGCCGTGGCTCGCCTTCTTCGAGGCGACGCAGCGCGGCACCACTTCGCGCTATCTGCTGCCGATGCAGATCGACTGGGTGCGGTTCGACCGCGAGCGCTACAATCCGCGGGCCTATGCCGCGGTCCGTCAGGGCGCCCGCGAGGGCACTCTGCTCGATGTCGCGGCCGATCCGTCGTTCATCGCTCTCCTGCTGGAGAACGTCCGCGCCTCCCTCACCGTGACCGGCGACAACGGCGACCGGCTGGAATTCCGGCCCGGCTCCAAGCTGGCGGAGCGGCCGGCCGGGCCGTTCCAGAACATCCGTGCCGTGGAGACCGAGCAGTCGAATTCGACCGCGCTGGTCGACGGTGACTACGTGGTCAAGCTGTATCGGCGCCTGCAGACCGGCATCAATCCGGAGCTGGAGATGGGGCGCTTCCTCACCGAAGTCGCCGGCTACACCAACACTCCCGCCCTGCTCGGCAGCGTCGAGCTGATCGAAGGCGACAAGACCAGCGCGGTGGCGGTGGTGCACGAGTTCGCCCGCAATCAGGGCGACGGTTGGACCGTCACCTCCGCCTATCTCGATCGCTACATCGACGAGCAGCGGGTGCTGGTCAGAAGCGAAGAAAAGGCCGAGGGCGATCAGCTCACGCCGTATCTGCACTTCATGGAGCGGACCGGCCAGCGGGTGGCGGAGATGCACATCGCGCTCGCCAGCCATCCGGAAGTGGCCGACTTCGCACCGGAGCCGATCAACGCCGAAGCCTCGCGCGGCTGGGCCGAGACCGTGGCGGCGTCCGCTGAGCGCGTGCTCGATGAACTCCGCCGGCGCCGGGACACGCTGAAAGATACCGATCGGCCGCTGGTCGATGAACTGCTGGCAGCGCGCGAAACGCTGATGTCGCGCATCCATGGCTTGCTTGGCGACGATGGCGGGCTCAACATCCGCCATCACGGTGACTTCCATCTGGGTCAGATGCTGATCGTCAAGGACGACATCTACATCATCGACTTCGAAGGCGAACCGCGCCGGACCATGGCCGAGCGCCGCGCCAAGGCGCCGGCCGCGCGCGACATCGCCGGCCTGGTGCGCTCGATCGACTATTCGACCACCGCTGCGCTCGATCGCGCGCTGAAGGCCGCATCCGAAGAGTCCGGCCGGCTCACCGAGGCCCTGGATCTATGGCGGATTCGCGCCACCGCGGCATTCCTCGATGGCTATCGCCGAACCATGGGCGACAGCCCGGTGTGGCCGGCGGATACCGCAGCCGCGGACCGCGTTCTCGACTTCTTCCTGATTGAAAAGGCGCTGTACGAGATCGACTACGAGATCGCACATCGTCCCGACTGGGTGCGCGTGCCGCTTGCCGGCCTCCTGCGCATCCTGTCGCCGCCTCCCGAGGAGCTTCCATGACCGTGCAACTGAGCGACGAAGCCGACGCAGTTCTCGAAGGCCGTCACGCCGACCCGTTTCGCTATCTCGGCGCACACCCGGAGGATGGCGGCACCGTGGTGCGCGTGCTGTTGCCCGATGCGGCGGCGGTGGACGTTGTCAGCGACAACGGCGAAGCCGCCCCGCTCGAGCAGGTGCATCCGGCCGGACTGTTTACCGGCAAGCTGCCCGGCGGTTCGCCGCGCTACACGTTGCGCGCCCGGTTCGGCGACGCGACGATCGAGCTGCAGGACCCTTATCGTTTCCCACCGATCCTGACCGACTTCGATCTTTACCTGCTCGGTGAGGGCACCGACCAGCGGCTGTACGACAAGCTCGGCGCGCATCCGATGGAGCTGGAAGGCGTCGCTGGCGTCGGCTTCGTGGTGCTGGCGCCGAATGCGCGCCGCGTCAGTGTGGTCGGCGATTTCAACTACTGGAATCCGCTCCGCCACCAGATGCGGGTGCGCGGCAACGGCTATTGGGAGCTGTTCATCCCCGGCGCCCGTGCCGGCGATCACTACAAATTCGACCTCGCTGGCCCGCATGGCGAGCAGCTGCCGCAGAAGTCCGATCCCCTCGCCTTCGCCGCCGAGATGCGGCCGAAGACCGCTTCGATCGTGGTTGATGCCACCCAGCTGCCGAAGCCGCGGCCGGCCCCGGAGAACATCAACGCACTGTCGGCGCCAATGTCGATCTACGAGGTGCATCTCGGCTCGTGGCGCCGCAAGGACGGCGACCAGTGGCTGACCTACCGCGAGCTCGCCGAGCAATTGCCGACCTACGTTCGCGACATGGGATTCACCCACGTCGAATTCCTCCCGGTGAGCGAACATCCGTTCGATGGCTCGTGGGGCTATCAGCCCACCGGTCTCTACGCTCCCACCTCGCGGTTCGGCTCGCCGGAAGATTTCTGCGCGCTGGTCGACGCCTGCCATGCCGCCGGCATCGGCGTGATCCTCGACTGGGTGCCGGGCCATTTCCCGGACGATCCGCACGGCCTCGGCAATTTCGACGGCACCGCGCTGTACGAGCACGCCAACCCGATGCAGGGGCGGCATCTCGATTGGGGCACGCTGATCTACAATTACGGCCGCACCGAAGTCGTCAATTTCCTCACCGCCAACGCGCTGTTCTGGCTGGAGCGTTACGGCATCGACGGCCTCCGCGTCGATGCCGTGGCGTCGATGCTGTATCTCGATTACAGCCGCCCCGCCGGCGGCTGGATTCCGAACAAATTCGGTGGCCGCGAGAACATCGAGGCGATCGATTTCATTCGCCGCTTCAACAGCCAGGTGTTCGCCAATTTCCCGCACGCCACCACCGCTGCGGAAGAGTCCACCGCCTGGCCGCAAGTGTCACGCCCGGTCGAATTCGGCGGGCTCGGCTTCGGCTACAAGTGGAACATGGGGTGGATGCACGACACGCTGAACTACATCAGCAAGGATCCGATCCACCGCAAATATCACCACGGCCAGATCCTGTTCGGCTTGCATTACGCCTTCTCGGAGAATTTCATTCTGCCGCTGTCGCACGACGAGGTGGTGCACGGCAAACGCTCGATCCTCGGCCGGATGCCGGGCGACGAGTGGCAGCGCTTTGCAAACTTGCGCGCGTATTACGCCTTCATGTTCGGTCATCCCGGCAAGAAGCTGCTGTTCATGGGCAGCGAGTTCGGTCAGGAGCGCGAATGGAGCCACGATCGCTCGCTCGACTGGCACCTGCTCGAATACCCGAAATATGCCGGCATCCAGGCGCTGCTGCGCGACCTCAACCAGCTGTACCGGTCGCTGCCGGCGCTGCATCAGCTCGACTGCGATCCGTTCGGCTTCGAATGGCTGATTACCGAAGACGCCAATCGCAACGTGTTCGCTTGGATGCGCAAGGGCAACGATACCCGCTCGCGCTGCCTGGTGATCGTCAACTTCTCGCCCAACGTCTACCAGGACTATCGCGTGCGCGTGCCGTTCCCCGGTCGCTGGCGCGAGGTGTTCAATTCGGATGCGGCCGGCTACGGCGGCACCAATGTCGGCAATGGCGGCGAGGTCCGCACCCTCGAAGGTCTGGTGCCGGAGCTCAGCCTGACGATCCCGCCGCTGGCCGCGATTTTCCTGACGCCGGAGGATTGACGCCTGTGCCGCGCGCAGCGCCAAGCTCGCGCGCGGTCCGGCAACGATCGGCGAGTATCCGTCTCGTGAAATCCCGCACGCGCAAGTGTGACGGTTTGGCGATGCCCGCGCGATCGGGCATCGTTTTGCACAAAGCCACGTCAGAATGGCAGATTTACTAGTGTTCTTCGATTTCGAAGTTCGCTAACAAAGACAGTCGCAGGCTATGCGAACTTCGTGATCGGGACACTCGCTATGCGCCTCACCGCCGGAACCGACTCCCGTCTCGGAGCGACCTGGGACGGGCGCGGCACAAACTTCGCGCTGTTCTCCGCCAACGCCCACAAGGTCGAGCTCTGCCTGTTCGATGCCCAGGGCCGCCGCGAGTTGGAACGGATCGAATTGCCGGAACGCACCGAGGACGTCTGGCACGGCTACCTCAACGACGTCTCGCCCGGCCAGCTCTACGGCTATCGGGTGCATGGTCCCTACGATCCCGATCGCGGCCACCGCTTCAATGCTCATAAGCTGCTGCTCGACCCTTACGCCAAGCGGCTGAACGGCCGGCTGGTGTGGAGCGAGGCGCACTTCGCCTATCGCACCGGTTCGCCCCGCGAGGACCTGTCGTTCGACCGCCGCGACAACGCGCGCGGCATGCCGAAGGCGGTGGTGGTCGACGAGACCGTCGGCAGCGGCCGGCGCGAGACCCGGCCCGGCGTGCGCTGGGAAGACACCATCGTGTATGAGGCTCACGTCAAAGGCCTCACCCAGCAGCGCGAAGATGTGCCGCCCGGGCTGCGCGGCACATTCGGCGGACTCGCCTGCCCGTCGATGATCGCGCATTTCAAGCGGCTGGGCGTCACCACAATTGAACTTTTGCCAGTTCACGGCTTTGTCGATGACCGCATCCTGGTCGAGAAGAAGCTGGTGAATTACTGGGGCTACAACACGATCTCGTTCTTCGCGCCCGAGGTCCGCTACGCGCCGGACAAGGACAATCCGCTGGACTCGTTCCGCACCACCGTGGCGCGGCTGCATGATGCCGGGATCGAGGTGCTGCTCGACGTCGTCTACAACCACACCGCCGAGGGCAATCATCTCGGCCCGACGCTGTCGTTTCGCGGCATCGACAACGCCTCGTACTACTGGCTGAAGCCCGACAATCCGCGCTACTACGACGACTTCACCGGCTGCGGCAATTCGATGAACCTGACCCATCCGCGGGTGCTGCAGATGGTGATGGACAGCCTGCGCTACTGGGTCGAAGTCTGCCACGTCGACGGCTTCCGGTTTGATCTCGCCACGACGCTGGCGCGCGGCCCGAACGGCTTCGATCGCAACTCCGGCTTCTTCACCGCGATCCGGCAGGACCCGATCCTGGCAGGCGTCAAGCTGGTCGCCGAGCCGTGGGATCTCGGCATGGGCGGCTATCAGGTCGGCGCGTTTCCGTCGCAATGGTCGGAGTGGAACGACCGCTATCGCAGCGTGATGCGGCGCTACTGGAGCGGCGAAGGCAGCCTGATCGGCGAAGTCTCGCGGCGGATGACCGGCTCGTCCGACATGTTCAATCACGATGGCCGGATGCCGCGCGCCAGTATCAACCACGTCACGGTGCACGACGGCTTTACGCTCGCCGACCTGTTCAGCTACGAGCACAAGCACAACATCGCCAACGGCGAAGACAATCGCGACGGCTCCAACGACAATCACAGCAACAACTGCGGTGTCGAAGGTCCGACCGACGATCCGAAGATTCTCGGAATGCGCCGCCAGCTCCGCAAGAACCAGCTTGCCTGTCTGTTCCTGGCACAGGGCGCGCCGCTGCTGCTCGCCGGTGACGAAGTCGGCAATTCGCAGTCCGGCAACAACAACGCCTATTGCCAGGACAACGAAATCGGCTGGGTCGGCTGGGACGGCGCCAACACCGAAGACGACATGGTGGAGTTCGTCGGGCTGATGACCGACATCCGCCGCCGCTTCCCGCAGCTGCGCTCGCGGCGCTGGCTCGACGGTCGCCGCGCCGACGGCTCCTACGGCGTGTTGTGGCTGACGCCATCGGCCGCCGAGATGACCGAGCAGGACTGGGCGTTTCCCGACGGCCGCTTCCTCGCCTACATGCTGAGCCCGAGCGAACCCGGCGGCGATGCGATTTTCATCGTGCTGAATTCCGGCGTCGAGGCGATCGATTTCCACCTGCCGAAGACCAGCGACTATCCGGTCTGGCACCAGCTGTTCGACACCACCAAGGACACCGTGCAGGTCGCGCCGCTGAAGTGCGGCAGTGCGAGCGCGGCGCCGCCCCGCTCGGTGCTGGCCTTTGCCGGGACGATCGCATGACCGGACGCAGCTTCGGTCCGCGTCTTACTGCGAACGGCGCCGAATTCCGGCTGTGGGCGCCCAACGCGAAAAAAGTGGAAGTGATGCTGGACGGCGCGCCGCATCCGATGCAGCGCGACGACAAGGGCTGGCACAAAACCGAGATTGCCGGAATCGGCGCGGGCGCGCGCTATCGCTTCCGGCTCGACGGCGATCTCGAGGTTTCTGATCCCGGCTCGCTGTTTCAGCCCGAGGATATCGCCGGTCCCAGCGAAGTGATCGACCACGGCGCCTACGCCTGGCGCGCCGCCGATTGGCGCGGGCGGCCGTGGGCCGAGACCGTGCTGCTGGAGACCCACGTCGGCACCTTCACGCCAGAGGGCAGCTTCCGCGCCATGATCGACAAGCTCGATCATCTGGTGGCGACCGGAATCACCGCGCTGGAATTGATGCCGCTGGCGGATTTCCCGGGCCGGCGCAATTGGGGCTATGACGGCGTGCTGTGGTACGCGCCGGACAGCGCCTACGGACGCCCCGAGGATCTGAAAGCGCTGATCGACGAAGCGCATCTGCGCGGCCTGATGGTGTTTCTCGACGTCGTCTACAACCATTTCGGACCGGAGGGGAATTACCTCGGCGGCTATGCTCCGGGGTTCTTCTCGGATTCGCACACGCCCTGGGGTAACGCGATCAATTACTACGTGGCCGAAGTCCGCGCATTCGCGATCGAGAACGCGCTGCACTGGCTGCGCGACTATCGGTTCGACGGGCTGCGGCTCGACGCCGTGCATGCGATCCCGGATCAGGGCGAGATCCCGATGCTGCACGAATTGTCCCGCGAGGCTGGTAAGCTTGCGGCCGAGACCGGCCGGCACATCCATCTGGTGCTGGAGAACGACGACAATATCGCCGCGGTGCTCGATCCGGTCACCGATCCGCCGCGCGGGCAGTATCGGGCGCAGTGGAACGACGATTATCATCACGCCTGGCACGTCGCGCTGAGCGGTGAGCGCCAGGGCTACTATTCCGATTATGCCGATGCACCGCTCGGTCATCTGAGCCGCGCGCTCGGCTCCGGCTTTGCTTATCAGGGCGAGCCCTCGGCGCATCGCTGCGGCACGCCGCGCGGCGAGCCGAGCGGCGAACTGCCACCGCTCGCCTTCGTCAACTTCCTGCAGAACCACGACCAGATCGGCAATCGCGCGCTCGGCGATCGGCTGGAGAGCCTCGCCAAGCCCGCGGCGATCGAAGCAGCATTGGCGATTACGCTGCTGGCACCGATGGTGCCAATGCTGTTCATGGGCGAGGAATGGGGCTCGCAGG
This sequence comes from Rhodopseudomonas sp. BR0C11, assembly GCF_010820945.1. NCBI lineage: Bacteria > Pseudomonadati > Pseudomonadota > Alphaproteobacteria > Hyphomicrobiales > Nitrobacteraceae > Rhodopseudomonas > Rhodopseudomonas sp. BR0C11. The sequence goes on along the minus strand of NZ_QTKI01000020.1, from coordinate 8,136 downwards.
CGCCGTTTCCGTTCTTCTGCGACTTCCACGGCGAACTCGCCGAAGCGGTCCGTGCCGGGCGCCGCAAGGAATTCGCCGGCGCCTACGAGAAGTACGGCGATGACGTCCCCGATCCGCTGAGCGAGGACACGTTCAAAAGCGCCGTGCTCGATTGGCGCGAGCGCGACGGCGGCGCCGGCGCGCAGCGGCTGGCTCTGATGTCGCGGCTGCTGCAGCTTCGCCGCAACATGATCGTACCGCGGCTCGCCGGCGCACGGTTCGGCACAGCGGCGGTTGCCGATGATGGAATGCTGACCGCAACGTGGCGGCTCGGCGATGGATCGACGTTGCGGCTCGCGGCGAATTTGACGGACCGCGAGCACGAGGCCGGCGCCGCTGGCCCAGGCGTTGGAACGATTCTGTGGGGCGACGATTGGAACCGGATCATTCCGCCGTGGGCGGTGACCTGGCGCCTCGAGCAATCCTAAATGCCTCCTGTCATTCCGACTGCCACCTATCGTCTGCAACTCACCGCCGATTTCGGTTTCGACCACGCCGCCGCAATCGTCCCCTATCTGAAGCGCCTCGGGATTTCGCATCTCTATGCGTCGCCGTTCATGAAGGCGCGCAAGGGATCGACCCACGGCTACGACATCGTCGATCACACCCAGCTCAATCCCGAGCTCGGCGGCGAAGAAGGCTTCGCCCGGCTCAGCGCCGCGCTGAAGCAGCACGACATCGGCCTGATCCTCGACTTCGTGCCCAACCATGTCGGCGTGCACTACGCCGACAACCCGTGGTGGCTGGAGGTGCTGGAATGGGGCCCGGCCTCGCCGCAGGCGGCGTCGTTCGATATCGATTGGGAGATGCTGCCGTTCCGCGCCCGCGGCGGCGTGCTGCTGCCGATCATCGGCTCGTCCTACGGCAAAGCGCTGGAAGGCGGCGAGATCGAGCTGCGCTACGACCCTGCCGACGGCAGCTTCTCGGCCTGGTACTACGAACACCGGCTGCCGATCGCGCCGCAGCGCTACAGCGAGATCCTGCGCACCATCGTGCGCGAGGCGGATGCCGCCGAGACCGACGCCGGACGCGCGATCCTCGAGCTTGCGGCGCGCTACACCGGATTGCGCCGTCCGACTCGCAAGGAAGCGCCCGAATTCAAGGCGGCGCTGCAGACGATCTCGGGCGCTGCGGACGTGATCGCGCGCGGGCTCGAGGCCTACCGCGCCGGCGAAGGCCGCACCCAGCAGATCCAGACGCTGCACAACCTTCTGGAGCGCCAGCACTACAAGCTCGGTCATTGGCAACTGGCGTCGAGCGAGATCAACTATCGGCGGTTCTTCGACGTCAACACCCTCGCCGGCTTGCGGGTCGAGGACGCCGGCACCTTCGAGGCGATCCACAGCCGGGTGAAGAAGCTGCTGGCCGACGGCCAGCTGCAGGGCCTGCGTCTCGATCACATCGACGGCCTGCGCGACCCTGCGCAGTACTTCCAGCGGCTGCGTCGGCTGGCCCGCGAGGCGCAAGGCGCAAATGCCCCACCGCTTTACACGGTGATCGAGAAGATCCTCGGCGAAGGCGAGGCGCTGCATCGGTTCGCCGGCGTCCACGGCACCACCGGCTATGAATGGCTCAACGTCATCACCCGCGTGCTGCTCGACGGCAATGGCCTGAAGCCGCTCGACGAGACCTGGCGGCAGGCCAGCAATCTGTCGCCGGCGTTCGATCCGGTGCTCAAGGCCGCCAAGCGCCGCGTGCTGGAGACGTTGCTGCTGAGCGAGTTCACCGTGCTCACCCGGCTGCTGGCGCGGATCGCGTCGGGGCACTACTCGACCCGCGATTTCTCCGCCGACAATCTGCGGCAAGCGTTCGAGCTCTACGTGCTGCACTTCCCGGTGTATCGCACCTATCTGACCGGCAACAGCCCGACCCAGCTCGACCGCCGGCTGATCGAAGACACCATCGCCAAGGCGCGGGCCGACTGGTTCGGCGCCGACGACGGCATCTTCGAATTCCTCAAAGACGTGCTGACGATGGACCTGGTGAAGCCGGGCCGCGCGCCACACTCCAAGCCGCGGGTGCGCCGCTTCGCCCTCAAGGTGCAGCAGTTCACCGGGCCGACGATGGCGAAGTCGCTCGAGGACACCGCGTTCTATCGCTATCACCGACTGCTGGCGCTGAACGAGGTCGGCGGCGATCCGGCCGCGCCGGAGATGCCGACCGCCGCATTCCACGCCGCGATGCAGAGCCGCGCCCAGGATTGGCCGCACGGCATGACGGCAACGATGACGCACGACGCCAAGCGCGGCGAAGACGCGCGCGCGCGGCTGTTGTCGCTCGCCGAAATCCCCGGCGAATGGGCCAGCGCCGTCGGCAAGTGGAAGCTGCTCAATGCGCCGCACCTCGTCGTCGACGGCGAGATGCGCGCCCCTTCGCCCGCGTTCGAATACATGCTGTATCAGGCGCTGCTCGGCGCCTGGCCGCTGACGCCCGATCCGGATTTCGCCGACCGCTTCCAGGGCTTCGCGCTGAAGGCCGCTCGCGAGGGCAAGCAGGAAACCAACTGGCTCAATCCGAACCTCGCTTACGAAGAAGGCGTGCGCACCTTCATCGACCGCATCCTCGATCCGGCACTGTCGGGTGCGTTCCTGGAGTCGGTCGAGACCTTGCACCGCCGGCTGTCGCTGCTCGGCGCGCTCAACGGGCTCGGTCAGGTAACGCTGAAGGCGATGATGCCCGGCGTGCCGGATTTCTATCAGGGCACCGAGTTCTGGGATTTCTCGCTGGTCGATCCCGACAACCGCCGTCCGGTGGATTTCGACGCGCGTTCTGCGGCGCTGGAGTCACTGCACGACCAGCCCGACTGGGAAACCCTGACCGCGAATTGGAGCGACGGCCGCGTCAAGCTGGCCTGGACGCATCAGTTACTGCGGCTACGGCGCGACCACGCCGAGCTGTTCGCTGACGGCGACTACAGGCCGCTTGCCGTGAAAGGCGCACACCGCGACCGCATCGTCGCATTCGCCCGCACCCGCGGCAGCGAAGCGGTGATCGTCGTCGTGGCGAAGGGCCTCGCTGCGTTGTCCGATGATGGCCGGCAATGGCCGACCGCCGATGCGTATGATGGTGCGATCGATGCCAAAGGCTATGCAATCGAAACCGGCGATGGCGAAAACGCGTCGGGCGAGCTGCAGCTCCGCGACCTGTTCCGCCACCTCCCCGTCGCCGTGCACCGCGCGCGTCTGACAGGCACCAAGCGCATCCGGCGCGGCTGAGCAGGCCGCGTGTCATAAGAGCAGTCCCACCAATGCTGCGTCGTCATTCCGGGGCACGCGCGAAGCGCGTGAACCCGGAATCTGCCGCGAGCACCGACTCCCACAAGCTCTGCTCGCTGCGAGATTCCGGGTTCGCGCTGCGCGCGCCCCGGAATGACTCGGGGGAGAGACTGTGCGAGAGTCCGGCAATCGGAGGTCGCGAACGATCGCGCCCTCCCACAAACACCGAGGCCGCCCGGGAGCTGGAGCCGGACGGCCTGACGGGGTTTGTGCCGATCAGGAAATCGGTTCCCTCACCCGCACGCTCAGCATTCCAAGATTCGGTTACTTACAACTTAATACAATATACCGATAACTACTTGCTGCAACGCCATAATTTGGTGCAACGCACGCAATTTGTTACTTCTTCTCGAGCATCAAGTGTCCGCGCTTCTGGATCACGACGCGCGCCGCATCGGCGAATTTCTGCAGCAGCCACGGCAGGCGCACTTCGAGCCGGACGTGATCTTCGGCAACGTCGACATGGCCGGCAGCGACCTGGCCCAGCGCACGGACGCGGAACAGCATCTGGTCGCCGCGCCAGGTCTCCTCATCCACCTTCAGGATCGGCACGTTGATCGCTGCGCGGCTGAGGCCGGTCTGCAGCCGGCGGCGCGCTTCGTCGCGGCCGAGGCGATGAGGGATCGATACGACAAGCGGAGCTGACATTGGGGCGTCCTCGTCACTGCATGGGTTGATTACTCCCTAATCTAAGTGAGCATTGCGAAAACAACAGGGCCGCGCGCCACATCTCAAGTTTCCGCTTCGGAACCTTCGTTGTTACGCCGTGTTCTCACTCCCAGCAGGCGGAGCACTCGGGCGACCCGCCGCGATAAGGAGAGCGGAAATGTCCATCGGCACAATCATCCTCATCATTCTGATCATCGCCTTGCTGGGCGGCTTTACCGGCGTCGGCGGCGGACCGTTCTACGGCACCGGATATTACGGCGGCGGCGGCCTCGGTCTGGTGATCGTGATCCTGCTGATCCTGCTGCTGCTCGGCAAGATCTGACACATCCTATCTTCGATCTGCCGATCGACGCTGTCATGCCCGGGATCGTCCCGGGCATCCACGTATGCGGCGCAGATCAGCGACGCGGAGCAGCGTCACGCCGGGCTCATGATGCGCCCGATGTCAGCGCCTTGATCGCCGGCTTCAGCGGGGCTGCCGCCTCGTCGTAGTCGGTCCACGCCTTGGACCGCTTCATCAACGCGGGCACCGTCTCGATGGTGTAACGCTTGGGGTCGAGACCGGCCTTCACCTGCGACCACGTCACCGGCATCGACGCGGTTGCGCCGCTGCGGGCTCGCGGCGAGAGTACCGCGACCGCCGTCGACATTCGGTCGTTGCGCAGATAATCGAGGAAAATCTTTCCCGTGCGCTTCTGCTTAGACATGTTGAGCAGATACTGCTCGGGACTATCCTCAGCCATCTGCGCGCACACCGTCTGGGCAAACGTCTTGGCCGCCTTCCAGTCGACACTGTCGTCCGGCTTCAGCGGCACCACGACGTGCAAGCCCTTGCCGCCGGTGGTCTTGCAGAACGTCGCGAGCCCCAGCGCTTCGAGCCGCTGCTTCATTTCCTTGGCGGCCACGATCACCTCGTCGAACCCAACCTCGGGCGCCGGATCGAGATCGAATACCAGCCGTCCCGGCACGTCGTAGCGGTTCGGCGCGCAGTTCCATGGATGCAACTCGACGCCGCCGATCTGCGCCACGGCGATCAGGCCCTCGAGGCGGTCGATCTGCACATACGGTTTGCGATCGCCGGAAACCTTGGCCAGTTCGATCAGGTTCGACATTCCCGGCATGGCGTGCCGCTGAAAGAACAGCTCGCCGCCGATGCCGTCGGGCGCGCGCACGATCGAACACGGCCGCCCCTTGATGTGCGGGATCAGCCAGTCGCCCACTTCGGCGAAGTAATCGGCCAGATCGCGCTTGGTGACGGCGCCGCTGATCTCGCTCGCTGGCCACAGCTCCTTGTCGGGCTTGGAGATCACCACGCCCATCACCTCGGACCGGGCAGCGTCGGCGCGGCGGGGCGCGGCGCGCTTGCCCGCAGCCTTTCGCGGCTTCGCCGTCTTGGCGGCCCGGCGCTTCGGCTTTGGTTCGGCCAGCTCGACCTGCTGCGGCTCCTCGGCTTCGACCTCCGCAGCCGGCTTGTCGGCGCGCAGCCCCTTGAAGGCCGCCTGACGCACCATGCCGCCGCCGGTGAAGCCGGCGAATTCGATCTCGGCGACCAGCTCCGGAGTCACCCAGTGGACGTCGCGCGCCTTCTTCGGCGCATTGGCGCCGCTGAACGGATTGCGATCGGCTTCATGCGCCTTCAGCTCCGGCAGGATGCGCTTGACGACGTCCTGGCCGAACCCGGTGCCGACGATGCCCACATAGGCGAGGTCATCGCCGCGGTGAACGCCGACCAGCAGCGAACGAAATTTGCCGTTCGTGGTCTTCCAGCCGCCGATCACCACCTCGTGGCCGGCGCGGCACTTCGCCTTGGTCCAGGCACCGCTGCGGCCGGAGCGATACGGCGCATCGAGCTTCTTCGACACGATGCCTTCGAGCGACAGCTTGCAGGCCGACTGCAGAATGGCGTCACCGCCGGTTTCGAAATGCTCGACGTAGCGGATCAGGCCTTCCTTGCGACGGCCACGTGCGGCCTTCAGCAAAGCGGCGAGCCGCTGCTTGCGCTCGGACAGCGGCAGTCGGCGCAGATCCTCGCCCTCCGCATACAGCAGATCGAATGCAAAGCAGATCAGGTTGTCGGTATCTCCGTCGGAGAGCGCCGCCTGCAGCGCGGCGAAATCCGGCTGGCCGTGCGAATCCAGCGCCACCACCTCGGTGTCGATGATCGCGTCCGGCAGCGACGCCGCTTCTTCCGCGATCGCGCTGAATTTGCCAGTCCAGTCGAGGCCCTTGCGTGTCAGCAGCTTGGCTTGCCCCTGCTCGATGCGGAGCTGCATCCGGTAGCCGTCGAACTTGATCTCGTGGCCCCAGCCTTCGCCGCCGGGCGGCCGTTCCACCGAGGTGCAGAGCTGCGGCGGCACGAAATCCGGCATGGCCGCGCGCGTGCCACGAACAGCTGACTTACTCCGCGCCGCGGGTTTCGCGGACTTCGCAGGTTTCGCTTTGGCTGGCGTCTTCGGCTTGGCTTTCGTCGCCTTCTTCGTAGCGCCCGTCTCCGCCCGCTGATCGGCCGCGAGCCCGGTGTTGGAATCCCACACCGCATCCGCCGTCACCTTCGCGGCCGCCTTGCGCAGCATGAACGGCTTCGGCGCCTTGCCCTTGCCCGCCGCGATCGTCTCCATGGTGCGTCCCGAGGCGACCGAGCGGTCGTCGTCGAGCACGGTGTTGGCGTCGCCCTCGCGGGCGTCGTCGTCGCGGTGCTTGATCAGCAGCCAATTGGTGCGCTTGCCGCCATTGCGGTCGTGCCGCATCCGCACCAGCACCCAGCTGCCGTGCAGCTTCTCACCGTGCAGGATGAACTTCAGGTCGCCGGTCTTGAAGCCGCGCTCGGGATTGTCGCACTCCCAATAGCCGCGGTCCCAGAGCTGCACCGTGCCGCCGCCATACTGGCCCTTCGGGATCGTGCCTTCGAAGTCGCCGTAGTCGAGCGGATGATCCTCGACCTCGACCGCGAGGCGCTTGTCGTGCGGATCGAGCGACGGTCCCTTGGTCACCGCCCATGACTTGAAGACGCCGCCATATTCCAAGCGCAGGTCGTAGTGCAGACGGGTGGCATCGTGCTTTTGGATTACGAACCGTCGCTGTTTCGATGGTGCCACCTTGGCGTCGCCGCGCGGCTCCGCGGTCTGCTCGAAATCGCGTTTCTTGCGGTAGATGCTGAGCTTGTTGCTGGCCACCGTCGCTCCTTACTTACCGCCGACAGGCTTGGCTTGGTCGGAACCAAAACCCGGGATGCCCGTTCAAGTTCCACCCATGATAGCATCGACGTGACCGCCCGGTCGCGACTGCTCGAGCCCTCGGAGAATTCCCATGCCTCGCGCCTACTGGAAGGGCACGCTGAAGCTGTCCCTCGTCACCTGCCCGGTGGCGCTGTATCCGGCCACGACCAGCGTCGAGAAGACCCGCTTCCACATGATCAATGCGGAAACCGGCAATCGGCTGAAGCAGCAGATGATCGACGAAGACACCGGCGAGGTGGTCGAGAAGGATCAGAAGGCCCGCGGCTACGAGGTGCGCAAGGGTAAGTACATCGAGATCGAAAAGGACGAACTCGAAGCGGTGCAGATCGAGAGCACCCACACCATCGACATCGACAGCTTCGTGCCGGCCGATGAAATCGACCAGCGCTTCCTCAATCATCCGTATTACATCGTGCCGGACGGCAAGGCCGGCGTCGACGCCTTCGCGGTGATCCGCGACGCGATGAAGGACAAAGGCCGCGTCGCGCTCGGCCGCATCGTGCTCACCAACCGCGAGCATGTGCTGGCGATCGAGCCGTTCGGCAAGGGGCTGCTGGCGACCACGCTGCGCTACCCTTACGAGCTGCGCGATGCGGACGAGTATTTCGACGGCATCAAGTCGCCGAAAATCTCCAAGGACATGATCGAACTCGCCGGCCACATCCTCGAGACGAAGGCGGCGCATTTCGATCCGAAGAAATTCAAAGACGAGTACGAGACTGCCCTGAAGGCGCTGGTCAAGCGCAAGGCCTCCGGCAAGTCGATCAAGCTCCCCGAACCCGAGGAGAAGGAGAGCAACGTCGTCAGCCTGATGGACGCGCTGAAGCAGAGTCTCGAAGGCGGCAAATCCGGCACTAAAACCGGCAAAGCCCATAGCCGCCGCAAAGCCTCCCGCTCCTCCCGCACCCCCACCAAAG
>NZ_QTKI01000002.1:0-47977 GCF_010820945.1 Rhodopseudomonas sp. BR0C11 | reverse complement strand
GCGGCCTGGCGCGGCCGGGAACTGGCGGTCGGGGTGGCGCTGCCTGCGACCTTCGGACTGATCGTGCTGGCCGAACCGATCGTGCGGCTGTTGTTCGAACACGGCGCGTTCAGCGCCGCGGACTCGGCCGCCACCGCGCAGGCGCTGGCGGTGCTGGCGGTCGGCCTGCCCGCCCAGGTGCTGGCCAAGAACTGGTCGGCCGCGTTCTTCGCCCGCGAAGACACCCGCACGCCGCTGGTGGCGACCCTCATCTCGGTCGCGGTCGCGCTGGTTGCCGCCGTGCTGCTAGGCCGGCTGTTCGGCGCCGCCGGGGTCGCGGGCGCGATCAGCCTCGGCGCCTGGAGCAACGCAGCCCTGCTGCTGGGACGCGGCGTGCAGCGCTTCGGGGTCACCATCGATGCGCCGGCGCGGCGCCGGATGGTGCTGATCATGCTTGCATCCCTGGTGATGGGCGCGCTGCTGTGGTTCGCCGCCGGCGTGGTGCTGCCGATCATGGCGACGGGCTCCACTTTGGTCCAAGCCGCGGCGCTCGCCGTGCTGATCGGCGGCGGTCTAATCGTCTATGCCGCAGTTTTGATGCTGGCCGGCGTCATTCGTCTTGATGGGGCGCTTCGCGCGCTGCGGCGGCCACGTGGCTTGCGCGACTAGCGCAGCTGTGCCACTTCACGGCGCCTTTTCCAGACCAAGCGCGGGAATCACGATCATGGCCATCACGCAGCGGGTATTCTCCGGCATCCAGCCGACCGGCAATCTGCATCTCGGCAATTACCTCGGCGCGATCGTGAACTTCGTGAAGATGCAGGAGACGCACAATTGCGTTTACTGCGTCGTCGACCTGCACGCCATCACCGTTCCGGTGACGGTCTGGGGCGGTCCCGACGAGCTGCGCAAGAACATCCGCGAAGTGACCGCGGCGTTCATCGCGTCCGGCATCGATCCGAAGAAGCAGATCATCTTCAACCAGAGCCAGGTGGCGGAACACTCCGAATTGGCCTGGGTGCTGAACTGCATCGCGCGGCTCGGCTGGCTGAACCGCATGACCCAGTTCAAAGAGAAGGCCGGCAAGGATCGCGAGAACGTCTCGGTCGGTCTGTACGACTATCCGGTGCTGATGGCCGCCGACATTCTGGTGTATCGCGCCACCCACGTTCCGGTCGGTGAGGACCAGAAGCAGCATGTCGAACTGACTCGCGACATCGCCCAGAAGTTCAACAACGATTTCTCGGCGTCGATTGCGGCGCAGGGCTTCGGCGACGCTTACTTCCCGCTGCCCGAGCCGGTGATCACCGGACCGGCGACGAGGGTGATGAGCCTGCGCGACGGCACCAAGAAGATGTCGAAGTCGGATCCGTCCGATTACTCGCGCATCAACCTGACCGACGATGCCGACGCGATCGCGCAGAAGATCAAGAAGGCCAAGACCGATCCGGAGCCGCTGCCAAGCGAAGAAAAGGGCCTGGAGACCCGGCCCGAAGCCGACAATTTGGTCGGCATCTACGCCGCGCTGTCCGGCAAGCCGAAGACCGATGTGCTGACCGAGTTCGGCGGCGCGCAGTTCTCCGCGTTCAAGTCGAACCTGGTCGACCTCGCCGTCACCAAGCTGTCGCCGATCGCCGGCGAAATGAAGCGGCTCTCGGCCGACCATGCCTATGTCGACTCGGTGCTCGCCGACGGCAGCGACCGCGCCCGTGCGATTGCGGCCGAAACCATGGTGGCCGTGAAGGACATCATGGGCATGGTGCGCAAGAAGGGCTGATATCGGTCCCAGCCCTCGTCGTGAGGAGCCCGGCGCAGCCGGGCGTCTCGAACGACGAGCTTGTATCGCCATGGTTCGAGACGCGCAGCTTCGCTGCGCTCCTCACCATGAGGCTTGCCCTTAGAGGGCCTGCCCTTGTCCTGCCCGCTGTCGCCATGGCAGCATCGCGTCGTTGCGCGGGCGCGCGCTTGGGAACTCCGGGGGCACCAATGAGCAGCCAGCGACGGAGCTATGAATCCGGCCATAAGCCGAAATGTCTGGTGATCGTCGACGACACCGCCGAGTGGGATCGCGCGGTGTATTACGGCAGCCGCTGGGCGGTGCGGGTCGGCGGCGGCGTGGTGATGCTGCGCGTCATCGAGATCCTCGACAAGAACCAGCAATGGCTCGGCGTCGCCGACGTAATGCGCGCCGAAGCGATCGAGACCGCTGAGCTTGCGCTCGACCGCGCCTCCGGCCGCGCCAACGGCGTCGCCGGGATCACGCCGGAGCGGGTGATCCGCGAAGGCGACACCATCGCCCAGGTGCGCAAGGTGATCGACCAGGACGTCGACATCGTCATGCTGGTGCTGGCGGCCGATGATGGCCCGGAAGGACCGGGTCCGATCGTCACCGCGATGGTGCGCCATCTCGGCACCTTTCCGGTGCCGGTGATGATGGTCGCCTCCAGCCTCACCGACGACGACATCGACGCCCTCGCCTGAGCCTGTGCGGCCCTCGAAAACGTGAGCGTTGTCAGCCACTTTCAGCAACCTCCGGGAGAGCCCGCGGGTTGACCGTGCGTTTCCGAGCGCTATTTGCTAGGAGAAACCTACGCACCGGCCTTGAACCGGCGACGACGGAGACAATCGATGTTCATTCAGACCGAACCGACCCCCAATCCGGCCACGTTGAAATTCATTCCCGGCCGGACCGTGCTCGACAGCGGCACGCTGGAATTCACCGATGCGGCCCAGGCGGCCCGCTCGCCGCTCGCGACGCGGCTGTTCGACATCGATGGCGTCAGCGGCGTGTTCTATGCCACCGACTTCGTCACCGTCACCAAGGACAAGGGCGAGTGGCAGCACCTCAAGCCCGCGATCCTCGGCGCCATCATGGAGCACTACATGTCGGGCGCGCCGATCCTGGCCGACGGCAAGTCGGACGGCGAGGATGGCGATGACGACGAGTTCTACGCCGAGGGCGACGCCGAGACGGTCGAGATCATCAAGGACCTGATCGAAACGCGGGTGCGCCCGGCGGTCGCCAACGACGGCGGCGACATCACGTTCCGCGGCTTCAAGGACGGCATCGTCTATCTCAACATGCGCGGCGCTTGCGCCGGCTGCCCGTCATCGACCGCGACCTTGCAGCACGGCATCCAGAACCTGCTGAAGCACTTCGTGCCGGAAGTGGTGGAAGTCCGCCCGGTCACCTGACCGATAGCTGCCACAACGCTAGGCAAGCACGACAAACAGGCATGACGCACCGCGCCATGCCGTCCATCCGAATAGTTGTCGATCGGCCCGCCCGGGACATGACGCAACCGTCGCATTGCTGATATGTTAGCCGGATGCTGATCCTCGCCATCGATACGGCGCTCGACGCCTGCGCAGCCGCGGTGCTGGACACCGAGGCTAATCGGCTGCTCGCGGGCGAATCGCAGGCGATGCAGCGCGGTCACGCCGAAGCCCTGATGCCGCTGCTCGGCCGGGTGATGGATGCTTCTGGCATCGGCTTTCTCGACATCGACCGCATCGCGGTGACCACCGGGCCTGGTAGTTTCACCGGCCTCCGGGTCGGCCTCTCGGCTGCGCGCGGTATCGCACTCGCAGCCGCCAAGCCGGTCGTCGGGCTGACGACGCTGTCAGCGTTCGCGGCGCCGCTGGTGAGCGAGACCGACGACACCCCGATCCTGTCGGTGATCGATGCCCGTCACGACCACGTCTACTACCAGCTCGTCGCCGGCAACGGCACGATGATCGTACGCCCGCGGGTGGCGCCGATCGCCGAAGCGCTGGAAGCTGCGCGTTACGGTGCGCCGCGGCTGGTCGGCAACGCCGCACAGCTGCTTGCCGATCGCTGGCCGGCCCTGACCCCGCCGCCGCTCGCAGTAGATCAGCGCCCCGCGCCGGATATCGGCTGGCTCGCCTGGCTGGGTGCAGCAGCAACACCGGACGCCGCGCCTGCCAAGCCGTTCTATTTGCGGCCGCCGGACGCTAAGCCGAAGATTGATCCCATTGCTCAATCGGCGCAGCCCGCCGCATGACGCGCTGCCGTATGTGCCATCAATGATGACTTGGCTGGCCGAATTCTGGGGCTACGCCGACGCTGTGGTCGAAACGGCGACGCTACGCGATGCACCGAAGCTTGCCGAACTGCATGCCGCTTCGTTTCATCGCGGCTGGGACGAGCAGGAATTCGCCGACCTTTTGAGCGAGCGCAATACGCTGGTGCACCGACTGCGCGTCGGCCGGCGAATCATCGGATTTGTTGCATCGCGGATCGGCGCGGACGAAGCCGAAATCCTATCAATTGCGATCGCCGCCTCGTATCGCGGCCGCGGTCTGTCGCGTGAAATGCTGCTGACTCACCTCCGTCATCTCGCAGGACGTGGCGTCGCCACGGTGTTTCTCGAGGTGGAGGAAAACAATCAGCCGGCGCGACGACTCTACAATCGTACCGGTTTTCAGGTGGTTGGCCGACGCGAGCGCTATTACCGACAGCCCAACGGGGAACAATTGAACGCATTGATAATGCGTCGCGACTTGTCCTGATCGCCTTACAGTGGCAGAACAATGCCCAATAACCATTCACCCGCAACCACGTTGACGCCGATGTCCGAACCCAAGGCAACCGAAATCGAAGCCCGCTGCGCCGCCACCGGCATGCGCATGACGGAGCAGCGCCGCGTGATCGCGCGAGTTCTGGCGGAGTCGGAAGATCATCCCGACGTCGAAGAACTGTACACCCGCTGCGTTGCGATCGACGACAAGATCTCGATCTCGACGGTGTACCGCACCGTCAAGCTGTTCGAAGATGCCGGCATCATCGAGCGTCACGACTTCCGTGAAGGCCGCGCCCGCTACGAGCAGATGCGCGACAGCCATCATGACCACCTGATCAACCTGCGCGACGGCAAGGTGATCGAGTTCACCAACGAAGAGATCGAGAAGCTGCAGGCCGAGATCGCCCGCCGCCTCGGCTACAAGCTGGTCGATCATCGCCTCGAACTGTATTGCGTGCCGCTCGAAGACGATAAGTCCTGAGCCGGTAGCACGCCCGACGCATCTGCCGATCGCCGCGAGCTTACCGGCTCGCGGCGTTATTAGTTTCAATCGCAGCCGGCCGCAGATGTGACTCCCGAACTTGTTATCTTCGATTGTGACGGCGTCCTGGTCGACAGTGAGCTGATCTCCTGTCGGGTTCATGCCGAGACGCTGACAAGCTACGGCTATCCGATCACGCCGGACCAGGTCGCGGCGCGTTTCCTCGGCCGTTCGGGTCGCGAGGCCCGGCGCGAGATCGAAGCGGAGACTGGCCGGCGCTTCGCCGACGACATCGAAGCAAACCTGCTCGGCGCGCTGCTGCGCGCCTTCGCCGAAACGCTGCAGCCGATCCCGTTCGTCGCCGAGGCGCTCGACACGCTGGAGCAGCCGTTCTGCGTCGCCTCGAGCGGCACGCTGGATCGGATCCAAGTCGCGCTGACCCACGCGGGTCTAATTGGCCGGTTCGCTCCGCATCTGTTTTCGGCCGAGCAGGTCGCGCACGGCAAGCCGGCTCCGGATCTGTTCCTGTTCGCGGCGGCGCAAATGCGAGCCGCCCCGGAGCGCTGCGTGGTGATCGAAGACAGCGTGCCGGGGGTGCTGGGGGCAAAAGCGGCCGGCATGACCGTGCTGGGCTTTCACGGCGGCGCCCATTGCACCGACGCCAGCGCGGCCGCGCTGACCGCCGCCGGGGCCGATCGGCGTTTTGCCGATATGCGGCAACTGACGACAATCATTGAAGAAATTTAGCCGCTCGACGGACTGGGCGCGGCAAATCGGCGGTCGCGGCTGGATTTCGCCGGGTTTCGCCTATAAGTGACGGGCAACGCGCTGGAAAACGCGCGTTTTTTGTTTGGGCTCCCGCACACGATGTCTCCGCCGCGCAAGCTGCACATCAAGTCATACGGCTGTCAGATGAACGTCTACGATGCCCAGCGCATGGTGGACGCGCTGGCGCCGGAAGGCTTTGTCGAGACCGCGAACGTGGATGACGCCGATCTGGTGATCCTGAACACCTGCCACATCCGCGAGAAGGCGTCCGAGAAGGTCTATTCCGAGCTTGGCCGGCTGCGCGTCGCGCGTGACGAAGCCGCAAACCACGGCCGGCGGATGCAGATCGCGGTCGCAGGGTGCGTGGCGCAGGCCGAAGGCGAAGAAATCATCCGCCGCGCGCCGGTGGTCGATGTCGTGGTCGGGCCGCAGAGCTATCACAACCTGCCGCACCTGCTGGCCAAGGCCGAACAGCACGGCCGCGCGCTGGAAACCGAGTTCCCAATCGAGGACAAGTTCGGCGTTCTGCCGCAGCCGGCGCCGGACGCGATCCGTGCCCGCGGCATCTCGGCCTTCGTGACGGTCCAGGAAGGCTGCGACAAGTTCTGCACCTTCTGCGTCGTGCCCTATACCCGCGGCGCCGAGATGTCGCGCCCGGTGGCGGCGATCGTCGAGGACGTCAAACGGCTCGCCGAAAACGGCGTCCGCGAAATCACGCTGATCGGCCAGAACGTCAACGCCTATCACGGCGACGGGCCGGACGGCCGCGCCTGGTCACTCGGGCGCCTGGTGCGGCGCCTGGCCGAGATTCCGGGGATCGTCCGGCTGCGCTACTCGACCAGCCATCCGAACGACGTCGACGACGATCTCCTGGCCGCGCATCGCGATCTGCCGGCACTGATGCCGTTCGTGCATCTGCCGGTGCAGTCGGGTTCCGACCGGATCTTGGCGGCCATGAACCGCAAGCACACCGCCGACGATTATCGCCGCGTGATCGACCGGTTCCGGTCTGCTTCCGCAGCGATCGCTTTCTCGTCGGACTTCATCGTCGGTTTCCCGGGTGAAACCGAACGCGATTTCTCCGCGACTCTCGCGCTTGTCGCACAAATCGGCTACGCTGGGGCGTATTCGTTCAAATACTCGCCGCGGCCCGGCACGCCCGCGGCGGACATGCCGGAGATGGTGCCTGCAGCGGTCATGGACGAGCGGTTGGAGCGGCTCCAGCAATTGATCGACCAGCAGCAATCGGCCTTCAACAAGGCCGCGATCGGCCGGACCGTGGAGGTCCTGTTTGAGCGCGCCGGCCGCAAGCCCGGCCAGATCGTTGGCCGCACCGCTTATCTGCAGCCCGCCCATGTGATGGCGCCCGACAGCATCATCGGACAGGTGCTGCCGGTCCGCGTCGACAGCCTCGAACGCTACAGCCTGCTCGGCGAACTCGCATCCGCAACCTCCCGGCCGGCCGATGCGATGGCCGCCACAGGAGCCTGAGCCCCCTTGGTCAAAAGCGCACCGGAATCGTCTTCGTTCGTTTCCCGCCGCAAACCCGATCGCGACAGCTTGAACCCGCCTGAAACCCAGGTCGTCATCGATTTCGACGACAACCGTGCCGCCTCCGCTCTGGTCGGCCCCTACGGCCAGAACCTCGCTCAGATCGAGCGCAGGCTCAGCGTGGTGGTGGATTCGCGCGGCAACCACATCACCATCGGCGGCTCACGCGAGGGCTGCGACGCAGCGCGGCGCGTGCTGGAAACGCTGTATGCCCAGGCGGTGTCGGGCCACGATCTGGTACAGGGCGACGTCGAAGGCGCGATCCGCGCCGTGATCGCCCAGGGGTCGCTGTTCGAATTCGACACCAAGCAGCCGTCCACCACCGCGTTCGAGGCGATCAATTTGCGCAAGCGCCCGGTCCGGGCCCGCACCGCCGCGCAGGACTCCTACATCCGCGCGCTGAAGCGCCACGAGCTGGTGTTCGGTGTCGGCCCGGCCGGCACCGGCAAGACCTGGCTGGCAGTGGCGCACGCCGCGCAGCTGTTCGAGCGCAAGGAAGTCGACCGCATCATCCTGTCGCGGCCCGCGGTCGAAGCCGGCGAACGGCTCGGCTTTCTGCCCGGCGATCTGCGCGAGAAGGTCGATCCTTACTTACGGCCGATCTACGACGCGCTGTACGATCTGATGGATGCCCGGATCGTCGAACGCGCGCTGCAGTCCGGCGAGATCGAGATCGCGCCGCTGGCGTTCATGCGCGGCCGCACCCTGACCAACGCGGCGATCATCCTCGACGAGGCGCAGAACACCACGTCGATGCAGATGAAAATGTTTCTCACTCGTCTCGGCGAGAACAGCCGGATGATCATCACCGGCGACCCCAGCCAGGTCGACCTGCCGAACGGCCAGACCTCCGGCCTGTCCGAAGCGGCCCGTCTGCTATCCGGCGTCGAGGGCATCGCCCAGGTCCAGTTCAGGGCCGAGGACGTGATCCGCCACGAATTGGTGGCGCGGATCGTCGCCGCCTACGAAGGAGCGCCGTCACCGGCGAATGGTAAGTCGTGATGTCGCAGCCACGCCCTGGGCGCCACCCCGATTGCAACGGGGCGGACCCGGATAGTAATTTTGCCTCGATGACCCATAGTGCTCGTCCATTCACCGAAGTCGTGATCGAAGCCGATTGCTGGCAGGCCGAAGCATCGGCCGAAGCAACCGTGCTGCGCGCGATCGAAACCGCCGCCGATGCGCTCGACGCCGACACCGGCGGCGCCGAGCTGGCCGTGATGCTGACCGACGATGATCACATCCGCCAGCTCAATGCGTCGTTCCGCGGCAAGGACAAACCGACCAACGTGCTGTCGTTTCCCGCGACGCAGCCCGAGGTGCAGCCGGACGGCGCGCCGCGGATGCTCGGCGACATCGCGATCGCGTATCAGACCGTCCGCCGCGAGGCCGACGACGAAGACAAGCCGTTCGATCACCACCTCAGTCACCTCGCCGTGCACGGCTTCCTGCATCTGGTCGGTTACGACCACGAGACCGATGAGGAAGCCGAGGAGATGGAAGACGCCGAGCGCGCCATCCTGGCGCGGCTCGGGATTCCGGATCCCTATGCGGGCCAGGATCGGGTGAGCTGACATGCCCGACGGCGACAGAGCCCAGACCGGTTCGCAGGCTTCGCTGCAGGACTCGACGCGCGGTCAGTTACCCGCGGTGGTGCACCAGGGCGAAGTGCTGCATCCGCATGGCGGCAACTGGCTGATCCGTGCGATCCGTTCGCTGTTCGGCTGGAAGCCCGGCTCGGTGCGCGACGATCTGCAGGTCGTGCTCGACACCAGCCCGCCCGACGACTCCGGCTTCTCGACGCTCGAGCGCACGATGCTGCGCAATATCCTCGGGCTGCACGATCGCCGGATCGCCGACGTCATGGTGCACCGCGCCGACATCGTCGCGATCAAGCAGGACATCCAACTCGGCGAACTGCTCAGCCTGTTTCAGGACGCGGCGCATTCGCGGCTCGTGGTTTACAACGAGACGCTCGACGATCCGGTCGGCATCGTTCACATCCGCGACCTCGTGGCGTTCATGACCGCCAAGGCGAAGGTGCCGCCGGCGACGGTTGCCAAGCGCAAGAAAGCGCTGCCCGCAGGGCTCGACCTCCGCGCCATCGATCTGAAGATGCCGCTGACCGAAACCGGCATCATCCGCAAGCTGCTCTACGTGCCGCCGTCGATGCGGGCGATCGACCTGCTGGCCCAGATGCAGGCGGCGCGGATTCATCTGGCGCTGGTGGTCGACGAATACGGTGGCACCGACGGCCTGGTATCGATCGAAGATATCGTCGAACAGATCGTCGGCGAAATCGACGACGAGCACGACTCGACCGAGCCTCCGTCGATCGTGCGCCAGGCCGACGGCTCGTTCATCGCCGATGCGCGAGCCAGCCTGGAAGACGTCCGCGCCATGATCGGCGATCAGTTCGTCACCGGCGAAGCGGGCGAAGACGTCGAGACCCTCGGCGGCTACCTCGTCAATCACGTCGGCCGGCTGCCGGTACGCGGCGAAGTGATCGCCGGCCCCGGCACCTTCGAATTCGAAGTGCTCGATGCCGATCCGCGGCGGGTGAAGCGGCTCAGGATCGGGCCGCGCAAGGAACGCCCCGCCCCGCGCACACGCGACAGTCGGCGGCGCGAGACCGCGACCGATTCCGCTGCGCCGCCGACCACGGACGGCAGCGGCTCCACCTCATCACCAACGACCGGCGACGGGACCGGTTCGCCGTGACGCGTCGGGGTGTGCTGAGCCGGATCGCCTCGGGCATCATCCTGGCGTGGGGCTGGAAGCGCGCTGTGATCGCGCTGCTGGCCGGCGCACTCTCCTCACTGGCGATGGAGCCGTTCAACGCCTGGCCGGTTCTGTTCATCACCTTCCCGATCGCGGTGTGGCTGATCGACGGCTCCGCGGCCGGCAAGCGGCGCGGCGTTCCCGCTGCGGCGATGGCCGGCTGGTGGTTCGGCTTCGGTTATTTCGTCCCCGGCCTGTACTGGATCGGCTACGCGTTTCTGGTCGATGCCGACACCTTTGCCTGGCTGCTGCCGGCCGCGATATGCGGCTTGCCGGCCTATCTGGCGCTGTTCACCGCGCTCGGCTTCGCGCTGGCACGGCTGCTGTGGCGCCCCGATAGTCTGCGCATCCTGTCGCTCGCCGTCAGCCTGACGATCAGCGAATGGCTACGCGGCCATCTGCTCACCGGCTTTCCCTGGAATGCGTTCGGCTACGCCCTGACCGAGCCGCTCGCGCTGGCGCAAAGCATTTCGGTGATCGGCATCTGGGGATTGACGCTGCTGGCGGTGGCGATCTTTGCCTCGCCCGCGGTGCTGATCGATGGCGGCACCACCGCCAAGCGGCGTTGGGCGGCACCGGCGATCGCACTCGGCGTGCTGGCCGCGATGGCGGTGTTTGGCGGCATTCGACTCAAATTGTCGCCGACCCAGCTCGTCGACAACGTCCGGCTGCGGATCATGCAGCCCAACCTGCCGCAGGACGCGCGCTTCAATTATTCTGCCAAAGCCGACGTGATGCAGAAATATCTGTCACTGTCGGACCGCTCGACAGGACCGAAATCGACCGGGGTGCGCGACGTCTCGCTGCTGATCTGGCCAGAATCGGCGTTTCCGTTCTTCCTGTCGCGGGAAGCGGATGCGATGGCGCAGATCGCCGAGCTGTTGCCGAAAGGCACCGTGCTGCTGACCGGGGCGGTCCGCCCGCCTGAATTACCGCCGGGGCGCCGGATTACCCGCGCGTACAATTCGATCTACGCGATCGATCATGATGGCAGCATTTTGTCGGTCTACGACAAACTCCATCTGGTCCCATTCGGCGAATTTCTGCCGTACCAGAATCTGATGGAGAAGATCGGCTTCGTCCAACTTACCAAGGTGCAGGGCGGATTTTTATCCGGTGTGGCGCGTCATAACCTCGAACTGCCCAACGCCCCGCCGCTGCTGCCGCTGATTTGTTACGAGGCAATTTTCCCGGACGAAATTGCGATCGGCAACAACCGTCCCGGCTGGATGCTGAATCTCACAAACGACGGCTGGTTCGGCATTTCCAGCGGCCCCTATCAGCACCTGCAGCAGGCGCGGATGCGCGCCATCGAGCAGGGCCTGCCGCTTGTTCGCGCAGCGAACACCGGCGTTTCCGCAGTGATCGATCCGGTCGGACGGATCGTCGCAGAGCTCGGTCTCGGCGTCGAAGGGGTGCTGGATTCGGGGCTGCCGGCACCGGTGGCACCGACGATCTATGCGCGGGTGGGCGAACTTCCTGCAGCCGTGCTGGTTGCGTTAGTGATGATGCTTGTACTATTACGAAAGCGCTCACCGGGCTCGTGCTAATACGCGGATCGGCGACGCAACCAGAGATTAAGTTCGAGAAAATTCGCACTCGCGTAGCCCGCGAATTTTCCTCGGCGTAAATTAACGCCGAATCCCCGTTGGATTCCAAAGACATTTGACGACTCCAATATTTGAGGCGTATTCCAACCCGCATGCGCTAACTGTTGGCGTATGCACGTGCCTGAGGAGTGAGTGAGATGTCGACTAAAGCGCCCAATCCTGTTGACAAATACGTCGGCAGCCGTGTGCGCATGCGACGCATCATGCTGGGCATGAGTCAGGAGAAACTCGGCGAAGCGCTGGGTCTGACTTTTCAGCAAGTGCAGAAATACGAGAAGGGGACCAACCGCGTCGGCGCCAGCCGCATTCAGCAGATCGCTGAAGTCCTGCAGGTCCCGGTGTCCTTCTTGTTCGAAGGCGGCCCGAGCGGCGGCCTCGCTAACGGCAACGGCTTCAGTGAGGCGCCGTCGCCTTCATACGTGTCCGACTTCCTCGCGACTTCCGAAGGTCTGGCGCTCACCCGCGCCTTTACCAAGATCACCGATGCCAAGCTTCGTCGCAGCATCGTCGATCTCGTCGAACGGATCGCCGCGCGCGAAGCGGACGAGACGAACTGATCGATCGACCTCCGTCGCGCCGGCCTCCGCAAATGATATAAGCGGGGCCGGTTTTTCGTTCACGGTCGAAACAAGATGGCGGTCCTGTATGCAGGGCAGCCTGTCGAAGAAGTGCGAGCGCGGTCTCTTGATGTTCAATATTGATCACCCAGACTCGGCGCCGGACACTGAAGATCACCCGGACACTGAAGATCACGATGGCGAAGATCACGATGGTGACGTCGTGATGCACGGCCAGGGATCGTTCTTCGGCCGCCGCAAGGGCCACAAGCTGCGCGCCCATCAGGCCGACCTGATCGAGAACCTGCTGCCGCATTTGTCGCTGCAGATCGACGCGCCGGCGCCCGAACCGCTCACCGATTTGTTCGATCCTCCGGTCGAGCACATGCGGCTCGAAATCGGTTTCGGCGGTGGTGAACACCTGATCGCCGAAGCGCTTGCGCATCCAAACACGGGCTTCATCGGCGCCGAACCTTACGTCAACGGCATGGCGAAGATTCTGGCGCGGATCGAGGCCGAGAACATCCGCAACATCCGGCTGTTTGCCGGCGACGCCTCGGAGCTGCTGGCCTGGGTGCCGGCCGGCTCGCTGGCGCGGATCGACCTGATCCATCCCGATCCGTGGCCGAAGCGCCGACACTGGAAGCGTCGCTTCGTGCAGGACGCCACCGTCACGGCGATGGCACGCGCGTTGACGCCGCACGGCGAATTCCGCTTCGTCAGCGACATCGACGGCTACAACGCCTGGACGCTGGCGCATCTGCTGCGTGCGCCGAGCTTCGACTGGCTCGCCCAGCGCGCCGACGATTGGCGCAAGCCCTGGCCCAACTACACGATGACGCGCTATGGCCGCAAAGCCGAACGCGAGGGTCGGCGCGCCAACTATCTGCGTTTCGAACGACTCTAATCTCTCCGGCGATTAGTTCGCCTGCGCGGCGAGCCTGGCGTTCCGCACGTCGGTCGCCTCCCACACCATTCGCTTGCCGCGTTCGCGTCCGAGCAGTTCGATCGGATCGTGATTGTCGATGTGGCCGAACTGACCTTTGTACACGCTGTAGCCGCACAGCTCCTGCAGCCGCCGCGGAAAGCGCTGCGCGATCTCCTGCGGAATCCCGAGCTGCAGGTTTTCCTGCTGCCGCATCCACCCCCAGCAATAGGCGCAAGAGAATGCGAAGCGGCGAGCCTCCGAGGTGTTGGGGCCGCCGCCGTGCCACAGCGCGCTGTCGAACAGCATTACGCTGCCGGCCGGCATCGTCGCGGTGAGCGCGTCGTAATCCTGGCCGTACACGGGCGAGGTCGCGTACTTATGACTTCCAGGAATGATCCGGGTCGCGCCATTGGTTGCGGTGAAATCCGACAGCGCCCAGATCGCGTTCAGCGTGATCGGAATGTGCGGCCGCGGTAGCGGAATGAGTTGCGTATCTTCGTGGATCGGCTGCGCCTCCTGGCCGGGCCCGAGCACCAGCGAACAGAACGACGAGAGCAGGCACTCCTTGTCGAGCACGGCCTCGACGATCGGCAGCACGCTGCTATGCAGCGGCACGTCCCAGAACACCTCGTCGTAAGTGAGCAGGTTGTTGACCCGGAGCGTCTTGAAGCCTTCGAACGACGTCTTGGCGCAACCGAGCTGATGGTCACGCTCGATCCGTTCGACTGCGCTGATTAGTGCCGCAACCAATGCCGGGTCCGCAGCCCGTTCGATCACGGTGTAGCCGTCGTCGCGGATACGCTGGGCATGCGTGGTGATGTCAGCTTCGCTGAGCATAATCATCCTCCCTTGTCGGCGCTGTGGGCGCGCCGTTGAGGCAAGCATAGAGCGATTTTGACCGAAGTGGACACTGCTTTGCGCAGAAAGAAGACGCGCGAGCCGGCAGCCGCGCGGGCGGCTCAGGCGTCGGCCTGCCGCATCTTCCAGAAGCCGAGCACGCGCTGCGCCGTCGACAGCGCCAGGCGCTCGAAATTGTGCTGCGCTTCTTCAACGTCCGGGCAGGCCACCGAGCGGTCCGGCCCGAGCCGCAGCCCGATCAGGGCGCGCACCGTCGCCCAGCCGAAGCCGAGCGCCTTGCCCAGGATCAGCACCGGGTCGTGCCGCTCGCCGGACATCATTTGATCAAGGGTGGAGATCCGCGTGCCGGTCATCGCCGACAGCGCCGCCACCGTCTCCTCATATTGATGAGCCCGCGCGAAGCCGAGCACGGTCGCTTCGTTGAGTTCGCCTTTGTTGTGCAGCTCCACCACCGAGCGCTGCGCGGCGTCGAAGTCGCGTTGCACCGACGGCTGCCGCGACTCGCCGGCTAGCTCGCGCATCGCCCGGTTGATCGCAATCCGCGCACTCGGCCGCGCGCTTTCGAACAGGCGCCGGCGCACCAGATCGGTCGAGCACGCCAACAGGTCCTTCAGCCGCGGCGGCGACAGATCGTCCCGCGTGCCGACCGCGATCGCCAACACCCCGTCCTGCGCGGCACGGCGGATCAGACCATTGAAGCCGGTCGCGGAGAATTCGGCACCCGCATTGCTGGCGACCTTGCGCACCACGTCGCGATCGCCACGGCGCACGATCACGTCGGTGACCGGCGGCGAAATGCTCGGCCGCTCTGAGATAGCGAGCAGATGCGTCTGGCCGCGCAGCCTGGCGAGCTCGACCAGCGTCGGATCATCGAGCATCATCGAGCGCCGCAGCAGCGGTCCGGCGATGCCGATGTCTTCGTCGTGCACGAGCTGCCGGACCAGTTCGGGCGGCGCATTGCTGATTTCCGAAAACCGCCGCGCCAGTTCGCTGCGAACTTCGACGTCGATCTCCGGCACCAGCGTCAGCAGGATGCCGTCGAACAGCGCGACATGATCGGGCTGGAAGCTCTCGGCGCCCCGAATGTACAGGTCAGAAATCCGGCGCACGGCATCGGCGCGCCGGACGGGATCGCCCTGCCTGACAATGTCATCGAGTTCGGGAAGCAGAGATGTAGCGGCAGGCATCCATCGTTCTCGCGGGCGGGCCGCATTGGTACGGCTGGAACCTAAAGGCGCTGCATGAACGAAGAGTTGAGCTGCGGCGTCGCATTTGCTGCGGGCTGCCCCGAGGATCGGCCAGGGCGGGGACTCTGCACGGCTCTTGTCGCTGAGCCCAAAAAGCGCTATATCGGCGCTACTTCGAAATTCTCATACGATCCGTATCGAGAGTGGGCCCTGCGGGACCCGCTCTTTTTTATTACCTGGATCGTGGGACGCGGACCGTCGCACCTTCGGGCGCGAGACCTCATTCACCACCTTGATACCGTTTATCGGCGAGACGTTATAACGCTTTGACCCAGGACATGACCGAGCCGACCACAGCCGTTCCGGAAACCGATGCCTTGGCCGAACCGCGCCTGGTGATCGAGCCCGGTGTCGCGGCGCGGTTCAGCGCCGTGGCGGAGCCGGTCTTGCTGGCAATGGGTTACCGCCTTGTTCGGATCAAGGTGTCAGGCGACGCCGGCTGCACCGTGCAGATCATGGCCGAGCGGCCCGACGGCACCATGCTGATCGACGATTGTGAGGCGGTGTCACGAGCGCTGTCGCCGGTGCTCGACGTCGCCGATCCGATCGACCGCGCCTACCGGCTGGAAATCTCTTCGCCTGGCATCGACCGTCCGCTGGTGCGCCGCTCCGATTTCGCCCGTTACGCCGGGCACTTGGTCAAGATCGAGATGGCGGTGCCGCACCAGGGCCGCAAGCGGTTCCGCGGCCTGCTTGACGGCGTCGAGGGCGACGCCGTGCGGGTGCAGCGCGAGGGCGGCGCCAAGGACGAAGATCCGCTGGTGCTGCTGCCGATGCACGACATCGGCGATGCCCGGCTGGTGCTGACCGACGAGCTGATCGCCGAATCGATGCGCCGCGGCAAGCAGGCCGAGCGCGACCTGAAGCAGAGCCTCGGGCTCGCACCGGAACCGCTGCCGCATGCCAAGCGCAGCGATCCGACCAAGAGCCAGGCGCCGAAGCGCGGCGCCAAGGCCGCCAAAGCGGCGGCCAAGCCGACACCGCAGAACACCAAGAAACACCGCCTTGCCGCCGAACGGGCGCGGCGTGGCGAGATCGACACCTCTGAGGGAGACTGACCATGGCCGTCAGCGCCAATAGGCTGGAACTGCTGCAGATCGCCGATGCGGTGGCTCGCGAAAAAACCATCGACCGCGGCATCGTGATCGCCGCGATGGAAGACGCGATCGCCAAGGCGGCGCGCGCCCGCTACGGCTCGGAGACTGACGTCCACGCCGAAATCGACCCGAAGAAGGGCGAGTTGCGGCTGTCGCGCCATATGCTGGTGGTCGAGCAGGTCGAAAATCCCGCCAACCAGATTTCGCTGAAGGATGCGCAGCGCGCCAATCCGGGCGCGCAGATCGGCGACACCATCGCCGACACCCTGCCGCCGCTGGAATACGGCCGTATCGCCGCGCAGTCGGCCAAGCAGGTGATCGTGCAGAAGGTCCGCGAGGCCGAGCGCGACCGCCAGTACATGGAATTCAAGGACCGCATCGGCGACATCGTCAACGGCGTCGTCAAGCGCGTCGAATATGGCAGCGTGATCGTCGACCTCGGCCGCGGCGAAGCGATCATCCGCCGCGACGAGATGCTGCCGCGTGAATCGTTCCGCAACGGCGACCGCGTCCGCGCCTATGTGTTCGACGTCCGCCGCGAGACCCGCGGCCCGCAGATCTTCTTGTCGCGCACCCATCCGCAATTCATGGCCAAGCTGTTCGCGCAGGAAGTGCCGGAAATTTATGACGGCATCGTCGAGATCAAGGCGGTGGCCCGCGATCCGGGCTCGCGCGCCAAGATCGGCGTCGTGTCGCGCGACTCGTCGGTCGACCCGGTCGGCGCCTGCGTCGGTATGCGCGGCTCGCGCGTCCAGGCCGTGGTGAACGAGCTGCAGGGCGAGAAGATCGACATCATTCCGTGGTCGCCGGACATCGCCACCTTCGTGGTCAATGCGCTGGCGCCGGCCGAAGTCTCGAAGGTCGTGATCGACGAAGATCGCGAACGCATCGAGGTTGTGGTTCCGGATACCAATAACCAACTATCCCTGGCGATTGGTCGCCGCGGTCAGAACGTGCGGCTCGCTTCGCAGCTCACCGGCTGGGATATCGACATCCTGACCGAGAGCGAAGAATCCGAGCGCCGCCAGGCCGACTTCGAGAAGACCACCCGGGCCTTCATGGACGCGCTGAACGTCGACGAGGTCGTCGGCCAGCTGCTCGCCTCCGAAGGCTTCACCTCGGTCGAAGAACTCGCTCTGGTCGACCCGCGTGAACTCGCCTCGATCGAAGGTTTCGACGAGGAAACCGCCGCCGAACTGCAGATGCGCGCCCGCGAATATCTCGACCGGATCGAATCCGAACTCGAGGCGCGCCGCGTGGAACTCGGCGTCGAGGACGCCCTCAAGGACGTCCCCGGCGTCACCTCGAAGATGCTGGTGAAGTTTGGCGAGAACGACGTGAAGACGGTCGAGGATCTGGCCGGCTGCGCCACCGACGATCTGGTCGGTTGGACCGAGCGCAAGGACGGCGCCGAGCCGGTGAAGTATCCTGGCATTCTCGACGGCCTGGAGATGTCGCGCGAGGACGCCGAGCACCTGATCATGCAGGCTCGCGTCAAGGCCGGCTGGATCGACGAGTCGGAGCTCGCCTCCGAAGAAGAACCCGCGGACGAAGCGTCCGACGAGTCGGCGGACTGAACCGCCGATGCGTTGCGACCCGAACCCGCGCAGCACGTGAGATGAAAGGCCCGCTGCACCCATGCTCGCTGCCGAACCCGGCGCAGATCTCGACGACGGACCGCGGGCCAAAACGCCCGCGACCGAGCGGATGTGCGCGGTCACGCGGCAGGTGCGGCCGACCGGAGAACTGATCCGGTTCGTCGTCGGCCCTACCGGCGAAGTGGTGGCCGATCTCAAGCGCAAGCTGCCGGGCCGCGGCCTTTGGGTCACGGCGTCTCGGGAGATGGTGACGCAGGCGGTTCGCCGCCGCGTCTTCGCCAAAGGTTTCAAGCGCGACGTCAAGGCGCCGGCGGATCTCGCCGACGCGATCGAACGCCTGTTGGTGCGGTCGGCCCAGGATGCGCTGGCGATCGCCGCCAAGGCCGGCCAGGTGGTCAGCGGTTTCGGCAAGGTCGAAACCGCGCTGAAGAACCGCGAAGCCGTCGCGGTGATCCATGCCACCGACGGCGCGGCCGATGGAATCCGCAAGCTGGACGGGCTTTGTCGGCAAATCGACGGAGATGCGACCGCGGGCCGCAATTTTCCTCGCTTGGCCGCACTCAGCTCTGCAGAATTGGATTTGGCATTAGGGCGGTCAAATGTGATACATGCTGCCCTGCTTGCGGGCCCGGCCGGACAAACATTCCTGTCGCGCTGCCAGATCCTGGTCCGATACCGGCTGGCGGGCGATGGCGATGCCGATGCGGCCACGGCGGAAACGCCGATCGACACGCCGAAAGACGCTGCTGACCAAGACGCCGCTGACGAAGTCCGTGCGAACGCGCACAACGTTGAGAGATTGGGACTACTGAATGGTTGATACGAAAACTCCTGGCGACAAGACTCTGACGATGCCGACCAAGACTTTGACGCTGAAGCCGCGCGTCGAGCAGGGCGTCGTGCGCCAGAGCTTCAGCCACGGCCGTAGCAAGCAGGTGGTGGTCGAGAAGCGCGGCAAGCGGCGCATCGGCGGCGACGAGCCGGCCGCGCCCGCAGCCCCGGAAGTTGCGAAGAAGCCCGCCCCGGCGCCCGCCGCGCCGAGCCGGCAGCAGTCGCGCCCAGCGCCGCAGCAGTCGCGCAGCGGTATGGTGCTGCGGACCCTGACCGAGGACGAGCGCACCGCCCGCGCCACCGCGCTGGCCGACGCCCGCGTGCGCGAGATCGAAGAGCGCAAGCAGGCCGAGATCGAAGCGCAGCGCCGCGCCGAGCAGGAAAAGATCGAGAAGGCCGAGCGCGAAGCCGCCGAGGCCCGCCGCAAGGCCGAGGAAGAGCGTCACCGCCAGGAAGACGAAGCCAAGCGCAAGGCCGAGACCGAGGCCAAGAAGCGCTTCGGCGACGCCGAGCCGGCCAAGAAGCCGGCCGAGACGTCGACGACGACGACCACCACCACGAGTGCTGCGCCGGCCCGTCCGGCGACCACGACGACGCGCGCCCCGACGCCGGCCGGCCGTCCGCCGGCCGTTGCGGCCGAAGCTGGCGACGACGATGAAGCGCCGCGGATGATCCGCCGTCCGGGCGGCCCCGCCCGTCCGGCGCCGGCGCCGAAGCAGCCGGCCGCCAAGCCGGGCGCTTCGAAGCAGCGCGGCCGTCTCACCGTCGTCACCGCGCTCAATGCCGATGACGTGCGCGAACGTTCGATCGCGTCGTTCCGTCGCCGCACCCAGCGGCTGAAGGGCCACGCCTCGAACGAGCCGAAAGAAAAGTTGGTGCGTGAAGTCGTTATTCCCGAAGTGATCGCCATCCAGGAACTCGCCAACCGCATGTCCGAACGTGCGGTCGACGTGATCCGCCTGCTGATGAAGCAGGGCGCGATGCACAAGATCACCGACGTGATCGACGCCGACACCGCGCAGCTGATCGCCGAAGAGCTCGGCCACACCGTCAAGCGCGTTGCCGCGTCGGACGTGGAAGAAGGCCTGTTCGACGTCGTCGACGATTCCACCGATACCGAGCCGCGTTCGCCGGTGGTGACCGTGATGGGCCACGTCGACCACGGCAAGACCTCGCTGCTCGACGCGCTGCGCCACGCCAACGTGGTGTCGGGCGAAGCCGGCGGCATCACCCAGCATATCGGTGCCTATCAGGTGACCTCGCCGGAAAGCGGCAAGAAGATCACCTTCATCGACACCCCCGGCCACGCCGCGTTCACCGCGATGCGCGCCCGCGGCGCCAAGGTCACCGACATCGTGGTTCTGGTGGTCGCCGCCGACGACGGCGTGATGCCGCAGACCATCGAGGCGATCAATCACGCCAAGGCGGCCGGTGTTCCGATCATCGTGGCGATCAACAAGATCGACAAGCCGGACGCCAAGCCGGACCGTGTCCGCACCGACCTGCTGCAGCACAACGTGCAGGTGGAATCGATGGGCGGCGACGTCGTCGACGTCGAGGTGTCGGCCAAGAACAAGATCAACCTCGACAAGCTGCTCGAGATGATCGCGCTGCAGGCCGAAATCCTGGAGCTCAAGACCAACACCCAGCGTCCGGCCGAAGGCACCGTGATCGAAGCCAAGCTCGATCGCGGCCGTGGTCCGGTCGCCACCGTGCTGGTTCAGCGCGGCACCCTGCGGGTCGGCGACATCATCGTGGCCGGTGCCGAAATGGGCCGCGTCCGCGCGCTGATCTCCGACCAGGGCGAGACCGTGCAGGAAGCCGGTCCGTCGGTCCCGGTCGAAGTGCTCGGCTTCAACGGTCCGCCGGAAGCGGGCGACCGCCTCGCGGTGGTCGAGAACGAAGCCCGCGCCCGCCAGATCACCGATTACCGTGCGCACCAGAAGCGCGAGAAGTCCGCAGCCTCGGTTTCCGGCATGCGCGGCTCGCTCGAGCAGATGATGACGCAGCTGAAGACGTCCGGCCGGAAGGAATTCCCGCTGATCGTCAAGGCGGACGTGCAGGGCTCGCTGGAAGCGATCCTCGGCTCGCTGGAGAAGCTCGGCACCGACGAAGTTGCCGCGCGCATCCTGCACGCCGGCGTCGGCGGCATCAGCGAGAGCGACGTCACGCTGGCTGAAGGCTTCAATGCCGTCATCCTCGGCTTCTCGGTCCGCGCCAACAAGGAGGCCGCTGCGGCCGCCAAGCGCAACGGCATCGAGATCCGCTACTACAACATCATCTACGATCTGGTGGATGACATTAAGAAGGCGATGAGCGGCCTGCTCGCGCCGACCCTGCGCGAAACCATGCTCGGCAACGCGCAGATCCTGGAGATCTTCAACATCTCCAAGGTCGGCAAGGTCGCCGGCTGCCGCGTCACCGACGGCACCGTCGAGCGCGGCGCCAATGTTCGCCTGATCCGCGACAACGTCGTGGTGCACGAAGGCAAGTTGTCGACCTTGAAGCGCTTCAAGGACGAAGTGAAGGAAGTCGTCGCCGGCCAGGAATGCGGCATGGCGTTCGAGAACTACACCGACATGCGGGCAGGCGATATCATCGAGTGCTACCGCGTCGAGACCATCCAGCGCTCGCTGTAAGTCCGATTCTTACAGTCGAGACGCACGGATTGAACTGAGGCGTCATGGCCGGGCCGAAGCGCGAAGCACGTCTTCGCGACTAAGTCCCGGCCGTCCACGTCTTGCTTTGCCCCATCGAAGACGTGCATGCCCGCGGCCAGGCGCGGGCATGGCGGCAGTATTTGAGAGAACATCATGTCTCGCCAAAACCAGAAGAGCTCCCCGCCCGGCGGCTCGACCCGCTCGCTGCGCGTCGGCGAGCTGATCCGCCACGCCGTGGCCGAGATCCTCGCCCAGGGCGGCGTGCACGACCCGGTGCTGGAAAGCCACCTCGTCACCGTGCCCGAGGTGCGGATGTCGCCCGACCTCAAGCTCGCGACCATCTACGTGATGCCGCTCGGCGGCCGCGACGAGAAGCTCGTGCTCGACGCGCTCGAGCATCACAAGCGCTTCCTGCGCGGAGAGATCGCCCACCGCGTCAATTTGAAGTTCGCCCCCGAACTCCGCTTCCGCATCGACGAACGTTTCGCCGAGGCCGAGCGGATCGACAAACTGCTGCGCTCGCCGGCAGTCCAGAAAGACCTCGAACCGAATTCGGACCAGGATTAATGACCGTGACCACCCCCGACGCCCTGCTCGCCCCGCACGACGTGCAGCACGCCGGCGCCGACGAATCCGCCGCGCAGATCCGTAAGCCGCGCGACAACAACGACCCGCGCAACGCCAATCGCGGCGGCGGCAATGGCAAGCCGCGCCGCGACAAGCGCGACGTCCATGGCTGGGTGGTGCTGGACAAGCCGATCGGCATGACCTCGACCCAGGCGGTCGCGGTGCTGAAGCGGCTGTTCTCGGCCAAGCGCGCCGGCCATGCCGGCACCCTCGACCCGCTCGCCTCCGGCGGCCTGCCGATCGCGATGGGCGAAGCCACCAAGACGGTCCCGTTCGTGATGGACGGCCGCAAGCGCTACCGGTTCACCGTGGCGTGGGGCGAGGAGCGGGATACCGACGACACCGAGGGCCGTGCGGTTGCCACCAGCCCGGAGCGGCCGACCGCCGAGGCGATCATGGCGCTGCTGCCGCGGTTTACCGGCGTGATCGAGCAGGTTCCGCCGCAATATTCGGCCGTGAAGATCCAGGGCGAGCGCGCCTACGATCTGGCGCGCGACGGCGAGGTCGTGCCGCTGGTCCCGCGGCCGGTCGAGATTCACGAATTAACCCTTGTGGAACATGGAGATGACGGCCGCTCGGTGTTCGAGGCCGAGTGCGGCAAGGGCACCTATGTGCGGGCGCTCGCCCGCGACATGGGCCGGCTGCTCGGCTGCTACGGCCATATCTGCGCGCTGCGCCGCACCGTGGTCGGGCCGTTCGACGAGTCGGACATGATTCCGCTGGAAGAACTACAGGCTTTGTGCGATAGAGCGGCGTCCGGCGAGGGTAGCCTCGCCGACGCGCTACTGCCCGTTGAGACCGCGCTGGACGACATCCCGGCGCTGGCCGTCACTCGGGCTGATGCGGCAAGGCTCCATCGGGGCCAGGCCGTTTTGTTGCGCGGACGGGATGCGCCTCATTGTAGCGGCACAGTCTATGTCACGGTGGCAGGCCGGCTTCTGGCCCTCGCCGAAGTCGGCAATGGCGAGCTCATCCCCAAGCGCGTTTTCAACCTCACCGGGCTGACTGCCAGCTCGGCCGTTCGCAAGGAAAGTATCTGACGATGTCGATTACCGCAGAACGCAAAGCGGAAGTCATCAAGACCAGCGCCACCAAGGCCGGTGATACCGGCTCGCCCGAGGTTCAGGTCGCGATCCTGTCGGAACGCATCAACAACCTGACCACGCACTTCAAGACCCACACCAAGGACAATCACTCCCGCCGTGGGCTGTTGAAGCTGGTGTCGACGCGCCGTTCGCTTCTCGACTACATCAAGAAGAAGGACGAAGCGCGCTACAAGGCGCTGCTCGAAAAGCACAACATCCGTCGCTGAGGCGTCGGAAACCCGGCCAAAGCGGATGTGCCACGACACGTCCGCGACGGCCGAAGCAAGATGTTCGCACGGGCGAGTCTTCCATCCGCCCGTGTCAGTCGGCTCAGCCGCATTCCGGCGGTTGAGCTCGTCAACGGGCCTCCAGCCCGCCGTGCGGGACCGAAGACCGATGCGTCTTCCCCGCAGCCGGGAGGAATGAACGCCATTTCCCAACTGAAGACCATGGCAGGATCGCCGGACGCTGTTTGTGCACTCGCGCAGTCAGCGTCTCGCCATCTTGCGCATGGTCTTTTGGTATTTGGCGTCCGGTCTTCCCGACAACCGATGAAAGAAAGACCCGATGTTCAATATCCATTCCGTGGAAATCGATTGGGGTGGCCGTCCCCTCAAGCTTGAAACCGGCAAGGTCGCCCGCCAGGCCGACGGCGCCGTCGTCGCGACCTATGGCGAGACCGTCGTGCTCGCCACCGTGGTGGCCGCCAAGGCGCCGCGTGAAGGCGTCGACTTCCTCCCCCTCACCGTCGACTACCAAGAGAAGGCCTACGCGGCCGGCCGCATTCCCGGCGGCTACTTCAAGCGTGAAGGCCGTCCGACCGAGAAGGAGACGCTAGTCTCCCGTCTGATCGACCGCCCGATCCGTCCGCTGTTCGCCGACGGCTGGCGCAACGAGACCCAGGTCATCGTGACCGTGCTGTCGCACGACATGGAGAATGATCCGGACGTGCTGGCGATGGTCGCCGCCTCCGCGGCGCTGACGCTGTCCGGCGTGCCGTTCAAGGGCCCGATCGGCGCCGCCCGCGTCGGCTTCATCAACGACGAATACGTGCTCAACCCGGTGCTCGACGAGATGGCTGAAACCCAGCTCGAGCTGGTGGTGGCCGGTACCGCCGACGCGGTGCTGATGGTCGAATCCGAGGCCAAGGAGCTGTCGGAAGAGATCATGCTCGGCGCCGTGATGTTCGGTCACCGCCACTTCCAGCCGGTGATCGACGCGATCATCGACCTCGCCGAGAAGGCCGCCAAGGAGCCGCGCGAACTCACCGTCGTCGACGACAGCGAGATCGAAAAGGAAATGCTCGGCCTGGTCGAGCAGGAGCTGCGTGCCGCCTACGCCATCCCGGTCAAGCAGGATCGCTACGCCGCGGTCGGCAAGGTCAAGGAGAAGGCGATTGCGCACTTCTTCCCGGAGGGCCAGGAGCCGAAATACGACAAGCTGCGCATCGCCGGCGTGTTCAAGGAGCTCGAGGCCAAGATCGTTCGCTGGAACATCCTCGACACCGGCAAGCGCATCGACGGCCGTGACAGCAAGACCGTCCGCAACATCCTGGCCCAGGTCGGCGTGCTGCCGCGTACCCACGGTTCGGCGCTGTTCACCCGCGGCGAAACGCAGGCGATGGTCGTGACCACGCTCGGCACCGGCGAAGACGAGCAGTATGTCGATTCGCTGTCCGGAACGTACAAAGAGACGTTCCTGCTGCACTACAACTTCCCGCCCTACTCGGTCGGCGAGACCGGCCGCCTCGGCGGCACCAAGCGCCGCGAGATCGGCCACGGCAAGCTGGCGTGGCGCGCGATCCATCCGGTGCTGCCGCCGCATCACGAGTTCCCCTACACCATCCGCGTCGTCTCGGAGATCACCGAGTCGAACGGCTCGTCCTCGATGGCGTCGGTGTGCGGTGCCTCGCTGGCGCTGATGGACGCGGGCGTGCCGCTGAAGCGGCCGACCGCGGGCATCGCGATGGGCCTGATCCTGGAAGGCGAGCGCTTCGCCGTGCTGTCCGACATCCTCGGCGACGAGGACCACCTCGGCGACATGGACTTCAAGGTGGCGGGCACCGAGGCGGGCATCACCTCGCTGCAGATGGACATCAAGATCGCCGGCATCACCGAAGAGATCATGAAGGTGGCGCTCGGTCAGGCCAAGGACGGCCGCATCCACATCCTGGGTGAGATGTCCAAGGCGCTCGACCGCGCCCGCGCCGAGCTCGGCGAGCACGCGCCGCGGATCGAGACCTTCAAGATCCCGACCGACAAGATCCGCGAAGTGATCGGCACCGGCGGCAAGGTGATCCGCGAGATCGTCGAAAAGACCGGCGCCAAGGTCAACATCGAAGACGACGGCACCGTGAAGGTGGCTTCGTCGGACGGTGAGTCGATCAAGGCCGCGATCAAGTGGATCAAGTCGATCGCTTCCGATCCGGAAGTCGGCGAGATCTACGAAGGCACCGTCGTCAAGGTGATGGAGTTCGGCGCCTTCGTGAACTTCTTCGGCGCCAAGGACGGTCTGGTACACATCAGCCAGCTCGCCGCCGGCCGCGTGCAGAAGACCTCCGACGTCGTCAAGGAAGGCGACAAGGTCAAGGTCAAGCTGCTCGGCTTCGACGACCGCGGCAAGACCCGGCTGTCGATGAAGGTGGTCGATCAGACCACCGGCGAAGACCTCGAAGCCAAGCAGAAGGCGGAAGCCAAGGCCGAAGGCGAAGCGCCCGCGCAGGCTGCCGGCGAGTAAGCTCATCGGCGCGACGCTACGTCGCAGTAAGTAATCACCATCAAGGGCGGCCTCACCGGGCCGCCCTTTTTGTTTGGCAGCACCTTCCGTAGGGCAGCGGATGTCGATCGCTACCAGTGCGCGTGTTGTTAGTTCTCCGTACGAATCCTGGGTTGCAATAAATTCGGTAATTGAGTGCAGCCTGCTTCCCTGGGGCTAGGCCAACCTTAACGACGTCTTCACCAAAATGGCGACCAGCTTCTGTCTCGGGGTCGCGCCATCGTGCGAGGCCGTATCAGAGAAAGGTCTGGAATGTTCTCCTTCACCCGCTCGGCCGGTCATGACCACGCGGCAGCAATGCTCGCGGCGCTCAATCGCTCCCAGGCGGTGATCGAGTTCGATCTCGACGGCAAGGTCATTGATGCCAACGATAACTTCCTGGCCGCGCTCGGCTACTCGATGCCCGAGATCAAAGGCAAGCATCACAGCATGTTCGTCGATCCGAGCGAGCACGACAGCCCGGCCTATCGCGAGTTTTGGACCGCGCTGCGCGCCGGTCAGTATCAATCCGGCGAATTCCATCGCATCGGCAAGGGCGGCCGTGAGGTCTGGATTCAGGCGTCCTACAATCCCATCCTCGACAAGAGCGGCAAGCCGACCGGCGTGGTGAAGTTCGCTGCCGACATCACCGCCGCGAAGACCCACTCACTAGAAGACGCCGGCAAGCTCGCGGCGATCGGCCGCGCCCAGGCGGTGATCGAGTTTGCGATGGACGGCACCGTCCTCACAGCCAACGATAACTTTCTCGCCGCGATGGGGTACTCATTGGGCGAGATCAAGGGCAAGCATCACAGCATGTTCGTCGAGCCATCGGTGCGCGACAGCAGCAACTACCGTGAGTTCTGGTCACGGCTCAACCGCGGCGAATACTTCCCTGGGGAGTTCAAGCGGATCGGCAAGGGCGGCAAAGAGGTCTGGATCCTGGCGTCCTACAACCCGATCCTCGATGCGCGCGGCAAGCCGTTCAAGGTGGTGAAATACGCAACCGACGTCACGGCGCAGAAGCTGAATAACGCCGACTTCTCCGGTCAGATCGACGCGATCCGCAAGTCGCAGGCGGTGATCGAGTTCGGCATCGACGGCACGGTGCTGGACGCCAACGACAACTTCCTGGCCGCGCTCGGCTACTCGCTGGGCGAGATCAAGGGCCGCCACCACAGCATGTTCGTCGATCCCGCCGAGCGTGAGGGTGCGGCCTATCGGGCATTTTGGGCGGCGCTCGGACGGGGCGATTACCAAGCCGGGGAATATAAGCGGATCGGCAAGGGTGGCAGGGAAGTCTGGATCCAGGCGTCGTACAACCCGATCCTCGATCTCAATGGACGTCCGTTCAAGGTGGTGAAGTACGCCACCGACACGACGCGCCAGGTGCTGACCCGCATGGGCAATGAACGCGTCCGCGCCATGATGGAGTCGGTCGCGGCCGGGGCGGAAGAACTCAACGCCTCGGTGCGCGAGATTTCCGAAGCAATGACCAAGTCGCGGCAGACGGCGATGAACGCGGTCGGCGAAGTCGATGCCGCCGACTCGCAGGCCAACCAGCTCAACGATGCGGCTCAGGCGATGAGCGGCATCGTCGAACTGATCAATCACATCACCGGGCAGATCAACCTGCTGGCCCTCAACGCCACGATCGAATCGGCGCGCGCCGGCGAAGCAGGCCGAGGCTTCGCCGTGGTGGCGGCGGAGGTGAAGAACCTCGCCAATCAGGCCAAGCAGGCGACTGACAAGATCGGTGCCGAGATCGGCAATCTCACCAGCATTTCCGGCGATGTCGTCGGCGCGCTCGGCAAGATCAAGACGGCGATCCAGAACGTCAGCGAATACGTCAGCTCGACGGCTGCGGCGGTCGAGGAGCAGAGCACGGTGACCAGCGAGATGTCGTCGAGCATGCAGCGCGCCGCCGCCGAAGCCGCCGCGATCGCGGCCGGCTGAACCAGCCCGTCTCAGGCGACGGCGGTCTCTCGCCGCACGTCGCCGATGATGCCCTGCTTCACCACCTCGCCGAAGGCCTCGAAGTCGGCGCGGCGCGGCGAGGTCTTGCGGAAGACGAGGCCGACGCTGCGGCCAGGCTGCGGCCGGCGCAGCCGCAGAAACTTCACCCGCGAATCACGACGTTCCACCTCGGCGGCGATCTGCGGAATCAGCGTGATGCCGTAGCCGCCCGCGACCATCTGAATCACCGTCGTCAGGCTGGACGCACCGAAACTGGCGGTGCCGGCGCTGCCGATCTGAATGCCGCGATTGCGCGCAGTGGCGCAAAACGCCAGTGCCTGATCGCGCAGGCAGTGCCCATCCTCCAGCAGGATCAGCCGCGACTGGTCGATTTCCTCGACTCCGATCGGCGTGTGTTCCGAGCGCGGATCCTCGGCCGGCACGGCGAGCAGGAACGGGTCGTCGAACAGCGGAATCGCGTCGAGGTCGGAATGGCCGGCAGGCAGCGCCAGCAGCGCGGCATCGAGCACGCCGCTCACAACGTCGGCCACCAGCGGGCGGGTCTGGCTTTCCCGCAGCTCCAGCCGCAGCTCGGGAAATCGCTGTTGCAGCAGCGGCAGCACCTTCGGCAGCAGATATGGCGCCAACGAGGGAATCACCCCGAGGCTGAGCCGGCCGGTGAGCGGCTTGGCCCGGTGGCGGGCGAAATCCACCAGGTCGCGGGTCGCAGCCAGCACCTCTTCGGCACGCCGGGCGATCTCGCGGCCGATGTCGGTGAGAAACACCTCACCGGGCCGGCGTTCCACGACTTTCACCCCCAGCGTGCGCTCCAGCTCGGCGATCTGCATCGACAATGCCGGCTGGGTCACCGAACAGGCATCGGCGGCACGGCCGAAATGGCCGTGCCGGGCCAAGGCCGACAGATAGCGAAGCTGTCTCAGGGAGATCATGCGATCAGATTATCTGATCGCGGAGCAAAATCAATTCGACTGGACCTGATGATAGAACTGATCCAAGGTCTGCATGCCGGACCTGGAACACAACTTCCGGGGGGTGAACGGCCAACACAACACCCTTCACTCCAGGAAGCAACGCCGCGGGCGATCCCCCACGCTCGCGGCGTTCAATTCGATCCCGGCCCTGGCCGGCGTCATGAAACTTTCCAAAGACGCCAGCACATTGCGCCGGGAAAACACTGCAACGCGAGATCGGAGAGACACCATGGACGCAAAGACGGATGACAAGGGCGCAGGCAAGTGCCCGTTCTCAGGCGGCAGCCACGGCCACCGCAACCGTGATTGGTGGCCGGATCAGCTCGACATTTCGGTGCTGCACAACAACTCGAAAAAGTCCGACCCGATGGGCGAGGCGTTCGACTACGCCGAGGAATTCAAGAAGCTCGATCTGGAGGCGGTGAAGAAGGATCTTCACGCGCTGATGACGGATTCGCAGGAATGGTGGCCGGCCGACTTCGGTCACTATGGCGGCCTGTTCATCCGCATGGCCTGGCACTCGGCCGGCACCTATCGCATCACCGACGGCCGTGGCGGCGCCGGCGCCGGCCAGCAGCGCTTCGCGCCGCTGAACTCGTGGCCGGACAACGCCAACCTCGACAAGGCCCGCCGGCTGCTGTGGCCGATCAAGCAGAAGTACGGCCGCAAGATCTCGTGGGCTGACCTGATGGTCCTCACCGGCAACGTCGCGCTGGAATCGATGGGCTTCAAGACCTTCGGCTTCGCCGGCGGCCGCGCCGACGTCTGGGAGCCGGAAGAGCTGTATTGGGGCCCGGAAGGCACCTGGCTGGGCGACGAGCGCTATTCCGGCGAGCGTCAGCTCTCCGAGCCGCTGGGCGCCGTGCAGATGGGCCTGATCTACGTGAACCCGGAAGGCCCGAACGGCAATCCCGACCCGGTCGCCGCCGCCAAGGATATCCGTGAGACGTTCTATCGCATGGCGATGAACGACGAAGAGACCGTGGCGCTGATCGCCGGCGGCCACACCTTCGGCAAGACCCACGGCGCCGGCGATCCGTCGCTGATCGGGCCGGCGCCGGAAGGCGGGCTGCTCGAGGAGCAGGGTCTCGGCTGGACCAGCAAGTTCGGTACCGGCTTCGGCGCCGACACCATCACGGGCGGCCCGGAAGTGATCTGGACCACCACCCCGACCAAGTGGAGCAACAACTTCTTCTGGAATCTGTTCGGCTACGAGTGGGAGCTGGAGCAGAGCCCGGCCGGCGCCAAGCAGTGGCGCGCCAAGGGCGCGGGCGCGACCATTCCGGATCCGTTCGATCCGGAGAAGAAGCACGTGCCGAAGATGCTCACCACCGACCTGTCGCTGCGCTTCGATCCGATCTACGAGAAGATCTCGCGCCGGTTCATGGAGAATCCTGATCAGTTCGCGGACGCGTTCGCCCGTGCCTGGTTCAAGCTGACGCATCGCGACATGGGACCGCGCGTGCGTTACCTCGGCCCGGAAGTGCCGAAAGAAGAGCTGATCTGGCAGGATCCGATCCCGGCGGTCGACCACGAGCTGGTCGGCGATGCCGACATCGAAGCGCTGAAGGCAAAGATCCTCGGCTCCGGCCTGTCGGTGTCGCAGCTGGTCTCCACCGCCTGGGCGTCGGCCTCGACCTTCCGCGGCTCGGACAAGCGCGGCGGCGCCAATGGTGCGCGCATCCGCCTGGCCCCGCAGAAGGACTGGGACGTCAACCACCCGGCCGAGCTGGCGCAGGTGCTGAGCAAGCTCGAAGCGATCCAGGGCGAGTTCAACGGCGCACAGAAGGGCGGCAAGAAGGTCTCGCTCGCCGACCTGATCGTGCTCGGCGGCGTCGCTGCGATCGAGAAGGCCGCCAAGGATGCCGGCACCACCGTCAAGGTGCCGTTCACCCCCGGCCGGATGGACGCTTCGGCCGAGCAGACCGATGTCGAGTCGTTCAAGGTGCTGGAGCCGCGGGCCGATGGCTTCCGCAACTACATCAACACCAAGCGGCATCAGTTCATGCACCCCGAAGAGGCGCTGGTCGACAAGGCTCAGCTTCTCAGGCTCACCGGCCCTGAACTGACCGTGCTGGTCGGCGGCCTGCGTGTGCTCGGCGCCAACTACGAACACGCCACCCACGGCGTGCTCACCGAGCGGCCCGAGAAGCTGACCAACGACTTCTTCGTCAACCTGCTTGACATGGGCACCAAGTGGACCAAGGCGAACGGCGAAGTCGAGATCTACGAAGGCCGCGACCGCAAGACCAACGAGCTGCGTTGGACCGGCACGCGCGTCGATCTGATCTTCGGCTCGCACTCTCAGCTCCGCGCCTTCGCCGAAGTGTATGCGAGCTCGGATGCCCAGGAGAAGTTCGTGAAGGACTTCGCCGCGGCTTGGGCCAAGGTGATGAATGCCGACCGGTTCGACATCGTCGGGCAGAAGGCCGCGGCCTGATCGCTGGCGACGATTAGTTGATGACGACGAAAGGGCGGCCTTCGGGTCGCCCTTTTGCGTTTCCGCGAGGAGGCCTGATAGCAACGCTTGATGGACGCGAACCTCGATCAGTTTGCCCATCTCGCGAAATGTCTGCACGTCGCTCCGGTTCCATTTTTCTGGCGTGCGTTGACGATACTTGATCGGTTTGCTTTCCTTTACGTCCCTTCAACAACGCAAGGATGTCTTGATGCTGCTTCGCCTGCCTGTGATCACCGCTGCGATGCTGGCCGTTGTCGGCCTCGCTCATGCCGACGACGATGAGCTGACGATTCAAGGCATCGGAATCAGCCGCGACGTCGACTGTCAGGGCAAGAATGTCGGCGTGTACGGCGCGGAGAACGAGATCGCTCTGACTGGCCAATGCCGCACCATCACGGTGCATGGCAGCAAGCACAAGGTCAGTTTCGAGCAGGGGCAGACGCTGTCGGTGTCGGGCTCGGACAACATCGTCAACGGCGGCCGCGCCAAAGACGTCGTGGTCAGCGTGGCGAAGAACATCGTGACGACGACGCTGGAAGCCGGCGACGAGCCGGGCAAGCTGAAAGCCACCGGCGCCAATAACAAGATCACGCTGGAGCTGTCCGGCCCGTCGCGGCTGGACGTCGGCGGCGTCGAGCAGGTCGTCGAGTGGTCGAAGGCAGACGGCGCACCCAATCCCGAAATCCGCTCGTCCGGCGCGCTGAATTCGATCAAGCGGAAGAAGTAAGCGCGGCCCTGCCGGCCGCATCCCCGCTTTCGCCAGGATGACGGACGCTGCGACGCGCGTCGCCCTCACCCCAACCCTCTCCCGCAAGCGGGAGAGGGAGTCCGGCAGCGGCTGGGGAGAGGCCTCGCATGGACTCGTTAGCTCATCAGATTATCGATGATAACGTTGAGTTCGATGCGTCTCCACCAGCACGGCGCGCTCCCTCTCCCGCTTGCGGGAGAGGGCTGGGGTGAGGGCGCCCCAGGCACGGCAGCAGCGTTCGCCGCAACCCACCACGCTGGACTAAGCGCAAAGTGCCTTTCGCCAGACTGCCTGCTGATAGGAGACGACGGGCGAGAGCCCGGCTTATCCGCTACGCCTTGTCGGCGTCCGCCTTCAGTGCATCCGGCTTCGGCATCAGCACGATGTTGTAGCCGGAATCGACGTAGTGGGTTTCGCCCGTGACGCCGCCGGAGAGGTCCGACAAGAGATACAGCGCCGAGCCGCCGAGTTCATCCAGCGTCACGCCGCGGCCGAGCGGCGAGTGCTTTTCCATGAAACCGAACATCGCGCGCGAGTCCCCGATGCCGGCGCCGGCCAGCGTCCGCACCGGACCGGCCGAGACGGCGTTAACGCGGATGCCCTTCGGGCCGAGGTCGCAGGCGAGATAGCGCACGCTGGCTTCCAGCGCCGCCTTGGCAAGACCCATCACGTTGTAGTTCGGCATCGCGCGCTCGGAGGCGCCGAAGGTCAGCGTTATCATCGCGCCGCCATCCGGCATCAGCGCGGCGGCCCGCTTGGCGACCTCGGTGAAGGAGAAGCAGGAGATCACCATGGTGCGCGAGAAGTTCGCGCGGCTGGTGTCGATGTACTGACCGCGCAGCTCGTTCTTGTCGGAGAAGCCGATCGCGTGAATGACGAAGTCGAGCTTGCCCCACTTGTCCTTCAGCGTATCGAACACCGCATCGACGCTGGCGATGTCTTCGACGTCGCAGGGCAGCACCAGATCGGAATTCAGCGACTGCGCCAGCGGCTTGACCCGGCGGGCCAGCGCTTCGCCCTGATAGGTGAAGGCGAGTTCGGCGCCGTGCGCGTGCAGCGTCTTCGCCATGCCCCAAGCGATCGAATGGTCGTTGGCGACGCCCATGATCAGCCCGCGCTTACCCTGCATCAGTTGTTGCATGTCGTTGTTTCCCTCTGCGTCATGCCCCGGCTCGTCCCGGGCATCCACGACCCGCGGCTCAACCGTGCTTCAAAAACGTGGATGGCCGGGACAAGCCCGGCCATGACGATCATCCTAACACTTCGATTGTCCGGCATCGGCACGCCGAACACCGGCGATCACGCCTCCAGCCGCTTGAACACCAGCGTGGCGTTGGTGCCGCCGAAGCCGAACGAGTTCGACAGCACGGCGCCGAGCTTGGCGTTGTCGACGCGCTTGCGCACGATCGGCATGTCGGCGAAGGCCGGATCGAGTTCGGTGATGTGGGCGCTCTCGCAGATGAAGCCGTTCTGCATCATCAGCAGCGAGTAGATCGCCTCCTGCACACCGGTGGCGCCGAGCGAGTGGCCGGTCAGCGCCTTGGTGGCCGAGATCGGCGGGCACTTGTCCTCGTTGCCGAACACGTTGCGGATCGCGCCGATTTCCGGCGGGTCGCCGGCCGGCGTCGAGGTGGCGTGCGGATTGATGTAGTCGATCTTGATGCCGCCGGTGGTTGCCAGCGCCATCTTCATGCAGCGCTCGGCGCCTTCGCCCGACGGCGCCACCATGTCGTAGCCGTCGCTGGTCGCGCCATAGCCGATGATTTCGCCGTAGATCTTGGCGCCGCGCGCCTTGGCGTGTTCGAGCTCTTCCAGCACCAAGACGCCGGCGCCGCCGGCGATCACGAAGCCGTCGCGCGACACGTCATAGGGACGCGAGGCGGTGGCCGGGGTGTCGTTGTACTTCGACGACATCGCGCCCATCGCGTCGAACAGCACCGACAGCGACCAGTCGAGTTCCTCGCAGCCGCCGGCGAACATCACGTCCTGCTTGCCCCACTGGATCAGCTCGTAAGCGTTGCCGATGCAGTGGTTGGAGGTCGCGCAGGCAGACGAGATCGAGTAGTTGACGCCCTTGATCTTGAACCAGGTCGCCAGAGTGGCCGACGCCGTCGAGCTCATCGCCTTCGGCACCGCGAACGGACCGACGCGCTTCGGGCCCTTGGTGCGGGTGATGTCGGCGGCTTCGACGATGGTGCGGGCCGACGGGCCGCCGGAGCCCATCACGATGCCGGTGCGCTCGTTCGAGATATCGGACTCTTCCAGCCCGGAATCGGCGAGCGCCTGCTCCATCGCGACGTGGTTCCATGCCGCGCCTTCACCGAGAAACCGCATCGCGCGACGATCGACCACATCGGCCGGATTCAGCGTCGGTGCGCCCTGGACCTGCGAGCGGAAGCCGAGCTCGGCATGCTTTTCGGCACGCGAAATACCGGACTTGGCGTCGTACAGGCTCGCCAGAACTTCTTGGGTGTTGTTACCAATCGACGAGACGATCCCCATCCCCGTCACAACAACTCGTCTCATGTGATCGCCTCGTTCACTCCAGGGTCGCTCGCGGCTGAAGACACGGCTCGGCTAGCACTCGCTAGCCGCCGACCGGCTGCGCCGTCTGCTTGAACAGACCGACTTTCAGATCCTTTGCGCGGTAGATGATCTC
Source organism: Rhodopseudomonas sp. BR0C11 (assembly GCF_010820945.1). NCBI lineage: Bacteria > Pseudomonadati > Pseudomonadota > Alphaproteobacteria > Hyphomicrobiales > Nitrobacteraceae > Rhodopseudomonas > Rhodopseudomonas sp. BR0C11. Next base: position 13,205 of record NZ_QTKI01000002.1, on the reverse strand, counting down.
GTCGTCGGCCGAAAGCCAGCCATCGGCAATGCCGAGCCAAAGCTTCGAGCGCATCACCCGCTTGATGTCGACATTGTAAACGATCTTGCTGATGTGCGGCAGCACTTGGCCGGTGAACTTTAGTTCCCCGAGGCCGAGCGCGCGGCCCGGGCCTTCGCCGCCGACCCAGCCGAGAAAGAAGCCGACCATCTGCCACATCGCGTCGAGGCCGAGGCAGCCCGGCATCACCGGATCGTTCTTGAAGTGGCAGGCGAAGAACCAGAGGTCCGGCTTGACGTCGAGCTCGGCGCGAACCTGGCCCTTGCCGAATTCGCCGCCGTCCTCGGTGATGATGGTGATGCGGTCGAACATCAGCATGGGCGGCAGCGGCAGCTGGGCGTTGCCCGCGCCAAACAGTTCGCCCCGGCCGCAGGCCAGCAGATCTTCATATTCGTAGCTGGAGCGACGGTCCCGCATGCGACGATGCCTTCTTCTTGATTCGATCGTGAGGTTTTTGGCTGCCCACGCGGCCGATTCGGTGCGTGCGCGAAGCGCGTCCGGTGAATGCGCGGGTCTGTAACATAGGCATATTGCCCCGCCTAGCGGCACCTCCGTGATCTTACTTAAGCAAATCGACCGAGCTTCGCTAGTTGCGAAGCGCTTGCACCAACAAGGAATGCTTCCTATAATCAGACGGTCGAGTTTCCAACAGGCGCGCATTAGGGGTTGCGGAAGTGGACATCGGTGAACGAGTGGCATTTTTGCAAGAGGAACCGGCGCACGAGGCGCACTCGCACGCAGAACCTCGGCTGAACGGCTGCCCGTGGCATGATGTCAACGAGATGCTGCAGTCGGTCGGCCTGCGTCCGACCCGTCAGCGCATGGCGCTGGGCTGGCTGCTGTTCGGCAAGGGCGACCGCCATCTGACGGCGGAAATGCTGTACGAAGAGGCCAGCCAGGCCAAGGTCCCGGTGTCGCTGGCGACCGTCTACAACACCTTGAACCAGCTGACCGAAGTCGGCCTGCTGCGTCAGGTCAGCGTCGACGGCACCAAGACCTATTTCGACACCAACGTGTCGGCGCACCAGCACTTCTACCTTGAGAACAACCACGAGCTGATCGACATTCCCCATGCCGAGCTCGAGCTCAAGGCGACGCCGGATGTTCCCGATGGCTACGAAATCGCCCGGGTCGACGTCGTTGTGCGGCTGCGAAAGAAGGGCTGAACGCGGTCTTTCGAGTTATTCTTGGTGATGGTTATGGCCCGAGCGCAGCCTGCCCTCGGGCTTTTTTACGCACCCTCGCCGGCGTCAGGGATCGGCTACGGCGCGATCAGTTGACCTGCTCGTCGGCGTAAACGCCCCACAGCTGCAGCTTCTCGATCCAGCCGTCGAAGCCACTGCCGACGATCCGGCACCATTTCATGTCGCACCGCTTGACCTGCGCCACCACGCCGGCCTGCAACCGGGCCACCACGGCACTGCCGGAGCTGGCGCTCTCATACAGCGGCGCCAAGCCGTCCTTGTCCTTCATGGTGACAACGGCAGTGCGGCGGCCGGACAGCAGCGAGTGGTACACCCAACCCTCGGCGCCCTCGGAATCCCGGACCCGCCGCCAGTTCTCGAACTCGGCGGTGACTTCGACCGGCAGGCCCGCGCGGGTGTAGACCCAGGCGACGTCGTTGTCCTTGGTCGGTCCGACCCGGACATTGACGTGATCAGACTTAAGACTGACGTATCGCGGCACCGGCAGTCCGCTCGCCGACAACGGTGACTCCTTGCCGGCGTGCGCGAAGGTCGCAGCGCAAATCATCGCACCTGCGAACGCCGTTACCGCCATCAGGTATTTCATCGACATCGACACGCCTCTTCGTCGCGGGATTTGCGGCGCGGCCGTCTCCGGCGAAACCCAGGGGTCCTTGTCTTGGCGCGGTCTTCTGCTAGAGAAGGCCGGAAGGCATCCGGTAACCCAAGGAACGGAAGGGACCTTATGGTCGGGACCGGCCCCTGTGGTCACGCTGCTGCGGGAGTGTCGAACAGCTGAGTTAACGGGGACTAAACGATCTCGTTAAGCTCGTCAGAGAGCGTTGGAATGTCGGTTAAGAAAAAGCCTCTGGTCGTCGTCACCCGCAAGCTTCCGGACTCGATCGAAACCCGGATGCGTGAGCTGTTCGACGCCCGGCTGAATCTCGACGATGTCCCGATGACCGCCGAGCAACTCGCCGAAGCCGCCCGCACCGCCGACGTCCTGGTACCAACGGTGACCGACGAGATCACCGCCGCGATGGTCAACCAGCCCGACTGCAAGCTGCGGCTGATCGCGCATTTCGGCAACGGCATCGACAATCTCGACGTGGCCGCAGCGCATGCGCGCGGCATCACCGTCACCAACACCCCCAAAGTTCTGACCGAAGACACCGCCGACATGACCATGGCGCTCATCCTGGCGGTGCCGCGCCGGATGATCGAAGGGGCTGCGCTCCTGACCGACGGCGGCGAGTGGCCCGGCTGGTCGCCGACCTGGATGCTCGGACGGAGGCTCGGCGGCAAGCGGCTCGGCATCATCGGCATGGGCCGGATCGGCCAGGCGGTGGCGCGCCGCGCTCGCGCCTTCGGGCTGCAGATCCACTATCACAACCGCAAGCCGGTCGCCCCGCGGATCGCCGACGAGCTCGGCGCGACCTACTGGGATTCGCTCGACCAGATGCTGGCGCGGATGGACATCATTTCGGTGAACTGTCCGCACACCCCGGCGACGTTCCATCTGCTGTCGGCGCGGCGGCTGAAGCTGATCCGCAAGGACGCTTTCATCGTCAACACCGCCCGCGGCGAGGTGATCGACGAAGAAACCCTGACCAAGCTGATCGAAGCCGGTGACATCGCCGGCGCCGGCCTCGACGTTTACGAGCACGAGCCGGCGGTCAATCCGAAGCTGGTGCGTCTCGCCAAGCACGGCAAGGTCGTGCTGCTGCCGCACATGGGCTCGGCCACCATCGAGGGCCGCGTCGAGATGGGCGAGAAGGTGATCATCAACATCCGCACCTTCCTGGATAATCACAAGCCGCCGGATCGCGTCCTGCCCGGCATGCTCTGAGCCTAGTTTGGGCCGCCACGCTGCGGCCGAACGCCTCGCTTGCGGGTTCCACCGGCGCCTTCTCCCTGCCTGTTTCCCACACTACCTTCGTTGGACAACGACGAGGGAGTGGGTTCGAGGTGAGCATCGCCGCAATCGACGACCGCCCGGCACCCCGTGCGCCGCTGATCCCGCCGACGCCGCCGCGCGCGCCGGAGAATCTCTCGGCGCTCGGCCGGCTCGCCGCGATCCGCCACAATGCGATCGCGAGCTGGGGCGACCGCGCCTACCAGGACGATGTCGTCAGGGGCCGGTTCTTCGCCCACTCCAGCTACATCCTCAACACGCCGGACGCGATCCGCCACGTGCTGGTCGACAATGTCGACAATTATCACCGCACGGCGACCGGAATCCGCGTGCTGCGGCCGATGCTCGGCGAGGGCCTGCTGCTGGCCGAAGGCCGCGCCTGGAAGCATCAGCGCCGGACGCTGGCGCCGGCCTTCACCCCGCGCGCCGTCGCGACGCTGCTGCCGCATATGGCATCGGCCACCGATGAGGTGGTCGAGGGGCTGCATCGCAAGACCGGCGCTCCCGTGGACTTGCGCGAAACCATGCAGCATTTGGCGCTGGAGATCGCCGGGCGGACGATGTTCTCGTTCGAGATGGGAACGCACGGTCAGACGCTGCGCAGCTTCGTGATCGACTACGGCACCCGGCTGGCGAGCCCGCGGTTTCTCGATCTGTTGCTGCCGCTCGGCTGGCCGACGCCGCAGGATGTTTCGCGCGCGCTGTTTCGCCGGCGCTGGACGCGCTTCATCGGCGAACTGATTGCCGCGCGACGAGCAGCCGGCAAGGCGGAAGGCGCGCCGCCGCGCGACCTGTTCGAACTGATGCTGGCGGCGCGCGACCCGGAAACCGGTGAAGCCTTCTCCGACGCGCAGCTCGGCGATCAGGTCGCCACCATGATCCTGGCCGGGCACGAGACCACCGCCACCGCGCTGTTCTGGGCGCTGTACCTGTTGGCGCTGGATCCAGACACCCAGGAGCGGTTGGCCAGTGAGGTTCGCCGGGTCGGTCTCGGTGGCGCCGAGATCGATCGGCTGCCGTTCACACGTGCGGTGCTCGACGAGACGCTGCGGCTGTATCCGCCCGCATTCCTGATCGTGCGGGAAGCGGCGGGGCCCGACCAGGTCGCGGGCTTTGCGGTTCGTCGGCACGACGTGATGCTGATCGCGCCGTGGCTGCTGCACCGGCACGAGAAGCTCTGGAGCGATCCGAACGCCTTCGTGCCCGAGCGCTTTCTGCCGGGCGCGCCGCCGCCCGACAGGTTCGCCTATCTGCCGTTCGGCGTCGGCCCGCGGGTTTGTATCGGGGCGCATTTCGCCCTGGTCGAAGCCACGCTGGCGCTGGCCAAGGTGGTCGGCAACTTCCGGATCGAGCTGATCGATTCCGAGCCGGTGGTCCCGATTGGGGTCGTCACCACCCAGCCTGATCGGTCGCCGCGGTTCCGGCTCACCGCCCGGTGAGCCTTGCGGCACCAACAAACCCCGTTCGCATTGCCAAACCGTCATGGAACTCCCCGGAACCGGGGCAGGATTGCGAGCGTTCCCTTTCCACGTCATAGAGCGACGAGCCGTCGCCCCCATCGAAAGACGAGAGACGATGCTGGACAAACTGCGCCAATTCATCACCGACGTCGTCGCCCCGAGCGCCCCGGATGAGCTGACGCTCGACGAGGGCGGCTACCGCCTCGCCGCGACGGCGCTGCTGATTCATGTGATTTCGATCGATGGCGACCCGTCGGAGGTCGAAAAGCAAAAGCTGCACGCTTTGCTCGAACAGCGCTTCGGTCTCGACGCCGCGACTGCGTCCCGGCTGATTGCCTCGGCGACGCTGATCGAGGGCGAAGCCGTCGACCTTTACCATTTCACCAGCGTGATCATGCGTTCGGTCAATGAGCAAGGCCGGCTGCGGATCGTCGAAATGATGTGGGAGCTGGTGTACGCCGACGGTACCGTCACCGAATTCGAAGAGAACGTGGTGTGGCGTGCAGCCGATCTGTTGGCGGTCTCGACCCGCGACCGCGTCACCCTGCGCCAGAAGGTAGCTGCCGAGGCTCCGGTCGCGCCCAGTGCCGCTGCCCAGGGCGGTACGATGGGAAGTATGCCTGAGGTCGATTCCGCGAACTAACCAGAAATCCGGCGAAACCTCGGGTAACGGGAACCCGTATTTGTCCCGCCACGCCTCGCTGCATCAGCGTGCGTTTCGGCCCTGCAAGTCGCATCGGCCCTTGCACGCTGCTTGCTTCCCGCATAAGGCCATAGCTGTTCCCCGGAGGCCGTTCGGCCCATTTGAAACATGAGTTTCCTGTCGTGACTGAACGAGTGACGTTGATTACAGGCGCATCGGCCGGGATCGGTGTCGAACTGGCGCGAATTTTTGCAGACAATGCTCATCGCGTGGCCCTGGTGGCGCGGCGCGGCGACCGCCTCGAATCCCTTGCGGCGGACATTCGCGCCAACGGCGGACCGGAGCCGATCGTGATCGCGTGCGATCTCGGCCAGCCGGGCGCCGCCGAACAGATCATCTCGGCTCTGAACGCGGCGGGCGTCGAGGTCGAGTACCTCATCAACAATGCGGGCTACGGTCTGTTTGGCCGCGCGGTCGAGCTCGATCGCGAAAGCCAGCTTGGTATCATCGACCTGAACATCAGGGCGCTGACCGATCTGACGCTGCGGTTTGCCGACAGCATCGCCCGCCTTCGCGGCGGCATCCTCAATGTCGCGTCGATCGCCGGCTTCCTGCCCGGCCCCGGCATGGCGGTGTACTACGCGTCGAAAGCCTATGTGCTGTCGTTCAGCGAAGCGCTGCATCAGGAGCTCGGTCCTAAAGGCGTGCGCGTGACCGCGCTCTGTCCGGGCCCGGTGCAGACCGAGTTCCAGGACCGCGCCGGCTTCGAGCCCGGTTTCGACAGCGCCGTGCTCAACGTGTCGCCCGCAGAGGTCGCGCGTCAGGCCTATCAGGGCCTGATGGACAACAAGCGGATCGTGCTGCCGGGCCTTGGCGTGAAGATCGTGCCGTTCCTGCTGCGCTTCTTCCCGCGCGGCTTCATCGCCGCCGCAGTCAGCGGCTTCCAGTTGCGCCGTCGCTGATATTTCGCAGGGCCATGATCTGGCCCGAGCTTTGCTTTAAGAATTTGTCATCTTCCGCCGGACATCCTGATCGGCGGTGCGGCAATTCTGTTCGGCGCGGCTCTGGACTGACCCTCCCATGCTTGTTCGACTGACCGATTGCGGCCGGGCATCTTCGCCTGCGCTGCAGCCTGCAAAGACCAATGATCCGAGACCGGTGCTGATCGTTCTGCACCAGGAGACGTCGACGCCCGGCCGCGTCGGCAATGCGCTGCGCGCGCTCGGCCATCCGCTGGACATTCGCCGGCCGCGGTTCGGCGATTCCCTTCCGCCGTCGCTCGACGAACACGCCGGCGCGGTGATCTTCGGCGGTCCGATGAGCGCCAACGATCCGGACGACTACATCCGCCGTGAGATCGATTGGATCGCCGTGCCGCTGAAGGAACGGCGGCCGTTCCTCGGCATCTGCCTTGGCGCGCAGATGCTGGCCAAACAGCTCGGCGCCCGCGTGGCACCGCATCCTCACGGCCGCGCCGAAGTCGGCTACTACGACATTCGCCCCACCGCCGCGGGCCGCGCGATGTGCGCGCACTGGCCGCGGCAAGTGTATCACTGGCACGTCGAAGGCTTTGAGCTGCCGGCCGGCGCCGATCTGCTGGCGGAAGGCGGCGACTTTCCGGTGCAGGCGATCCGCAGCGATACGGCCTTCGGCTTTCAATTCCATCCCGACGTGACCTGGGCGATGATGCATCGCTGGACCACCAAGGGAGAGGAGCGGCTGTCGCTTCCCGGCGCGCGGCCGCGGCGCGAGCATTTTGCCGAACGCGCCGTGCACGATCTCGCTGAGCGGATCTGGCTCGAACACTTCCTCGATCACTGGCTGTCACGCGCGCCCCTCGGCGCACCGGTGACGGCGCTGCGTGAGGCCGCGGAATAGCGCCGGGCTCCCCGCCGCAAATCCGCTTCCCTCGCGGCCGCGGCGATTGCTAAGCTCCTGCCAAGCTTCGGCGGCCATGACCGGGGCAGCAAGGGAGTGCGCATGACGAGCGAGGAATTCGCGCGGCTGCTGGAGAGTTTGACTCGCGCGGCGGAATCCGGCGACGGCGCAAAGTTCGCCAACCATTTCACCGAAGACGCGACGTACCACGACTACATCTACGGCCCGCACACCGGACGCGCCGAGATCGCCGCGATGATGCAGGAGCTGTTTCATCGCGACGCCGCCGATTATCGCTGGGAGATGTTCGACCCCGTCTGCAACGGCGACCTCGGCTACGCATGGTCGCTGTCGAGCTTCACCTCGACCGTACCCGACTTTGCAGGCCAGCGCGTGGTGATCGACGGCATGAGCCGCTTCGTGCTGCGCGGCGAGCTGATCGCGGAGTATCACGAATCGGTCAATGGCGGCGTGGCGATGGCGCAGCTCGGCGTCGCACCTGAGCGGATGGCCAAAGTCTTCCGCAAATGGAGCGGCTGGCTGCAGCAGCGCCCCGAAACCCAGGACTATCTGGCCCGGCCCAAGGGCTCGCGCCGCGCCTGACATCTGTCGCCCACGGCGGGCGACGACGCGCACGATGCTGGTCGTGCGCCCAACAACAATCAACAAAGGGAGAAACGCCGTTGAGCTACCAGGACATCCTCTATGAGGTCGCGGATCGGATCGCGACCATCACGCTGAACCGGCCGGACCGCATGAATGCATGGACGCCGGTGATGGAGCGCGAGGTGCGGGCTGCAATGCAGCAGGCGGCTTCGGACGGCGACGTGCGCGTCATCGTGCTGACCGGCGCCGGCCGCGGCTTCTGCGCCGGGGCCGACATGGAGGTGCTGCAGAACATCGATCCATCCGACGTGCGCCGTGCCGCCGATCTGCCGCCGTTCGACATGAATCGCAGGGCCGACTGGCAGACCCGCTACGCGTTCTATCCCTCGATCGGGAAGCCGATCATCGGCATGCTCAACGGCGCCACGGCCGGGATCGGCATGGTCCACGCGCTGTATTGCGACGTCCGCTTCGCCGCCGACTCTGCCGTGTTCACCACCGCCTTCGCGCGGCGCGGACTAATCGCCGAGCATGGCATCTCCTGGATGCTGCCGCAGATTGTCGGGCACGCCAACGCGCTCGATCTGTTGCTGTCGGCCCGCCGTGTGTCGGCCGACGAGGCGCTGCGGATGGGACTGGTGAACCGGCTGTATCCGGCCGATCAGCTTCGGGAGCAGACCTACGCCTATGCCCGCGACCTCGCCGACAACGTCGCGCCGGCCTCGATGCGGGTGATCAAGCGCCAGCTCTACGACGTGCCTTTCCAGACCCTGGCGGAAGCGACCATCGAGGCCAATCGCGAGATGGCGATTTCGCTCGCCAGCGCCGACTTCAAGGAAGGCGTCGCCAGCTTCGTCGAAAAGCGCCCGCCGCGCTTCAGCAGCGTGTGATCGAGAGTCGACCGCCGGGCGTCTCGATGGGGACGCTCGGCGGCCGTCAGCCGGCTGTCGGGCAATCAAAGGTTCAGATGCGAGAAATCAGCGGTCGAAGACCGAGGGTTCGTCCTAGATTTAAGAAAAACCGTGCTGGGATCGTGTCGCGAAGGTCGCCAACTTTCCGTCTTGGTCTCGGAAAGTTGGTGGAGCCAGGCGGGATCGAACCGCCGACCTCATCATTGCGAACGATGCGCTCTCCCAGCTGAGCTATGGCCCCTTGCGCGGTCAGGACATGTCGTCCCGGCCAGCGAACGCCGCCATTTACAGTGCAGGTCGCGGCCAAGTCAAGGACGACAGGACGGATCGAAATCGGCCGGCCGCGGCTTTATTGCCGCCGAGTTCCCTTGTTTGGACGGGGGTGAACCGATATCTACGGCTCGAGCTTTCCGCGACCGAAACCGCGAGTTTTCCCCCGCCATGCGCGCCATTCTCGACATCGTTCTCATCATCCTCGATCTCTACATCTGGCTGCTGATCGCCTCCGCGATCCTGTCCTGGCTGATCGCCTTCAACGTGGTGAACACGCGCAACCAGTTCGTCGGCGCGGTGTCCGAGTTCCTGTACCGAATCACCGAGCCGCTGCTGGCGCCGATTCGTAATCTGCTGCCCTCGCTCGGCGGCCTCGATATCTCGCCGATCATCCTGATCCTTCTGATCATGTTCCTGCAGCGCGTGATCACCTATTACATCTACCCGGCGGTGTTCTAACCGCGCCGGGCAGGCGGAGGCGGCATGGCGGAAGCTTGGCGGTATTCGGCTCAGGGCGTCGCGGTAGCGGTGCGGGTGACCCCGCGCGGCGGCCGCGACGACATCGATGGGCTGGAAACGCTGTCCGACGGGCGGCCGGTGGTCAAAGTGCGGGTTCGGGCGATCGCCGATGGCGGCGAGGCCAACCGGGCAGTGACGGAGCTGCTGGCCAAGGCGGTCGGCGTGCCGAAGCGCAATGTAAGGCTGCTGTCGGGCGCGACCTCGCGGCAGAAACAGATCGCGATCGACGGCGATCCAAAACAGCTCGGCGAGGCGTTGCGCCGCCTGGTGGCGGCCAAGCCCGCCGAATAATCACCCGGGAGGCCCGCGAGGGCGATCCACCGTTCGCCTCTCCGCTCCGGGGAGGCGTTGTCATTTCGATGCGGACGCATCGGCTGGGACAGGCAAAGAGGACGACATGACAGCCCGGATCATCGATGGAAAAATCATCTCGGCCGAGCTACGCGCCCGCGTCGCCGCGGAAGTCGCGCGGCTGAAGACCGAGCACGGCATCACGCCGGGCCTGGCGGTGGTGCTGGTCGGCAACGACCCGGCCTCCGAGGTCTACGTCCGCAGTAAGCACAAGCAGACCCAGGAGGCCGGCATGGCCTCGTTCGAGCACCGGCTGCCGGCCGATGTTCCGCAGGCCGAGCTGATGGCGCTGATCGCAAAGCTCAATGCTGATCCGGCGGTGCATGGCATTTTGGTGCAGTTGCCGCTGCCCAAGGGGCTCGACAGCAATGCGGTGATTGACGCGATTGATCCTGCCAAGGACGTCGACGGCCTCAACCCGACCAATGCGGGCCGGCTCGCCTCCGGCCTGTTCGCGCTGACGCCGTGCACGCCGCTGGGCAGCATCATCATGGCCAAGACGGTGCACGCCTCGCTCGAAGGCATGAACGCGCTGGTGATCGGCCGCTCCAATCTGGTCGGCAAGCCGCTGGTGCAATTGCTGCTGAACGAGAACGCCACCGTGACGATCGCGCATTCGCGCACCCGCGATCTGCCGGCGCTGTGCCGCCAGGCCGATCTGGTGTTCGCCGCGGTCGGCAAGGCCGAGATGGTGAAGGGCGACTGGATCAAGCCGGGCGCCACCGTGATCGACGTCGGCATCAACCGGACGCCGGGCAAGGACGGCGGCAAGGACAAGCTGCTCGGCGACGTCGCGTTCAACGAGGCCAAGGAGGTCGCCGGCGCGATTACGCCGGTCCCCGGCGGCGTCGGCCTAATGACGGTGGCGTGCCTGCTGGTCAACACCGTCCGCGCCGCCTGCGCGATCCACGGCCTGCCGAAGCCGGCGGTGTAAGCAGAAGCGCTGAGCCGCTTCCTCCACAGAGGTCATACGCGGGCTTGACCCGCGTATCCATCGCGCGGAAGCGCGCGAAACAAGCGTTTGACCAAGATGATGGATTGCCGGGTCGAGCCCGGCAATGACGATGCGCGTTAAGTCACGCACGGTGCCGTGACCGGAGGCGCGGTGCTTCAGCCCGCCGTGCTCTGCATAAGCCGCACGTAGAACCGGATCATGTCCGCGTAGTTCTTGATGCTGATGCGCTCGTTGGTGCCGTGGAAGCGCTTGAGGTCTTCGGGCGTGGCGCGGACCGGCGAGAACCGGAAGATGTTGTCGGCGACCTGGGCGTAGTGGCGCGAGTCGGTTGCCGCGATCATCAGGCCCGGCGCCACGATCACGTCGGGAAACACCTCGCGGATGGTGCGGTTCAGCGCCTGGTACGACGGGCTGCTGGTGCCGGTCACCGGCGGCGGATCGAAATTGCCTTCGAAGCCGCTCACCGCGATCTTGTCGTTGGCCACCACGCTGCGGACGTGATCGGTGACGCTGGTCTGGGTGTCGCCCGGCAGCAGGCGGAAATTGACGCTGGCCTCGGCGACGCCGGGCAGCACGTTGTCCTTGTCGCCGGCATTGAACACGGTGAGCGCGGTCGTCGTTTGCACCATCGCCGCGGTGGTGCCGCTCTTGGCGAATTCGCGCAGCAGCAGCGGCCGGAACAGCCAGAGGTTCGACAGCGCGACCCGGCTGAAGCCGCTCATCTCCGGCGCCAGCGTGTCGAACATCTCGGCCACCGAGCCGCGGATCCGCATCGGCAGCCGGTTGTCTTCGAGATGGGTCGCGCGGCGGCATCGACGAATGGCCCGGGGTGCCGCGGGCCGTCAGCACCAGCGTGGCGTAGCCCTTCTCGGAGACGCCGATCAGCGCGGCCGGCTTGTCGAGGCCCTTCATCACCCCGTCGGTGATCAGGAGCCCTTCGTCGAGCACGAAGTCGAGCCGGACGTTCCGCGAGGCCAAGAGTTCGGCGATCTTGGCCGCCCCGCGCAGGCCGGAGACTTCCTCGTCATGGCCGAACGCGAAATAGATCGTCCGCTTCGGCCGGAAGCCCTGCTTGGCCATCAGCTCGGCAGCCTCCAGCATCGCGTAGAGGTTGCCCTTGTCGTCCCACGAGCCGCGGCCCCAGACGAAGCCGCCTTCGATCGCGCCGCTGAACGGCGGCTGCTGCCAGTCTGCTTCGGTCTTCGGCGCGATCGGCACCACGTCCTGATGCGCGAGCAGCGCGATCGGCTTGGCCTGCGGGTCGCTGCCTGCCCAGGTGTAGAGCAGGCTGTGACCGCCGACGACCTCCTGCTTGGCCGCCGCGTGGAACGCCGGGAAGCTGGCCTCAATGTGCGCGCGCAAGCCGCGCAGCGCCTCGGCGTCCTGCTCGGGATTGAGGAAATTGGAGATGGTCTGGAAGCGGATCGACTGCGACAGCCGCTGCGCGGCGCCCTGCTCGTCGATCGCGATCGGCGGCACCGCGGCGACATCGATCTGCCGCGAGCCGTGCCGGAAGGTGTTGTAGGCCAGCACGCCTGCCAGGACCGCGACCGCCAGGACGGCGATCGCGACCAGGTTACGAATCCATCGAAGCAGCCGGCGCATCAGAACTCCTGTTCGCCGGCGTTTCGTCCGGCCGCTCAGCCCTTCTTGGCTTGCTTGGCCCGGTCGAGGCCTTCGAGGATCAGCTTATGGGCTTCGTCGGCACCGCCCCAACGCACCACCTTGACCCACTTGCCGGGCTCGAGGTCCTTGTAGTGCTCGAAGAAGTGCTGGAACTGAGCCAGCGTGATCTCCGGCAGGTCCGAGTAGGTCTTGATGCGGTCGTAGCGCTGGGTCAGCTTCGACGACGGCACCGCGATGATCTTCTCGTCGTGGCCCGCTTCGTCGCTCATGTACAACACGCCGACCGGCCGCACGCTCATCACCGCGCCCGGCACGATGCCGCGGGTGTTGGCAACCAGCACGTCGCAGGGGTCGCCGTCGTCCGACAGGGTGTGGGGGATGAAGCCGTAATTCCCCGGATAATGCATCGAGGTATAAAGGAACCGATCGACCACCAGGGTACCGGCAGCCTTATCCATTTCATACTTGATCGGCTCACCGCCGACCGGCACCTCGATGATGACGTTGACGTCATACGGAGGGTTCACGCCGACGGGGATTGCGTCGATGCGCATCAAGAGCTCCAGACTGATTTGATTTCAGGAACCACCGGAATAGCCTGCGCTGGCGGCGTTCGCCAGCGCAAAAAAGCTTAGTTGCTCCAGGCAAACGCAACCTTGTCGAGCGACTTCGGCCCGAACCGCTCCGACGAGCGGGCCACCATCCGGCCGCCGAGAGCGCGATAGAATTCGGTCGCCGGCTCGTTATCCGACAGCGCCCAGATCACCATGCTCTTCAGGCCGCTCTGCACCAGATCGCGCCGGGCGGCGGCGAACAGGCGGCGGCCGAAGCCGAGCCCCTGGAAC
>NZ_QTKI01000199.1:0-8484 GCF_010820945.1 Rhodopseudomonas sp. BR0C11 | reverse complement strand
CGACTGCAGGCCGCGCTCGATCTTGGCCATGCAACTGGCACAGTGAACGCCCTCTACGGCGAGGTCGAGATGCGCGATCCGGCCGTCGACGTCTTTGACGTAGTGAGAGAAATCCCGCGTCTGCAGCATTCGGCGATCCTCGTCACGCCTGCCGGATCGGCGCTTAGTTCAACAGCAGCTTGTTCTTGGAGAGGAACATGCGAACACCGCCCTGATCCCCTTCCAGAACCAGATCCCAACGGCCCGGCAGCACGCCATTGGCGTCGCCGCGGTACACGCCGCTGCCTACCTCCGCGAGCGCAACCTCGCGGTCGTAGCGCTTGTCGGACGGCCGCTCCAGCCGGCCGAAGAAATTCAGACCGGCCAGCGGCAGGCCGGCCTTGTCGCGGGCCTCGACCTGCAGCACGGCGGCGCCATCGGGCTTGCGCTCGACCTTGGCTTCGACCTTCCAGCCGCGCTGATCCTGATCACGCGCGGCTGCGATCTCACGCTCGTAAGCGAGGCTGGCGGCGTAGGCGCTGTCGACCTCGGTGCCCGGCAGCGTCTTGATCGCCAGCGTCATCATCAGTCCGTTGACGCCGAACACGATGCCGAAGAACGCCACCAGGACGGCGAGAACGACTTTGCCGGTGAGAGGACGCGGCGATGATTGCGAACGGCTCATCATAAGGCTCCGGTTCGGATCAGGGCGTGACAAAGACGTCCTTGGTGGAAGCGACCTCGCCCAGCCCGATATCGGTGACATGGAAGGTCACCGGCACCGACTGCGGCACGTCATCGTTTGCGTTGGAGTCGACCAGCACCCGCAGCTCGGTGGTGGTGTCGCGACCGAGGATGATCATCGGACGGGCCGGGGTGATCGAGTCCGCACCGACGATATGGATCATCGCATTCGGCGGACCTTCGACGTCGACCGCCACCACGCGGTCGAAGCCGCGCTTGTTGAGGAAGCGGATGGTGTAACCGTTGCGCACCGAGCCGTCGGACAGCCGCACCGCGACCGGGTTGCGGTCGTGCAGGACGTTGACGTCGAGCAGGCTACGGTTCGCCAGCTTGTAAACCATCGCACCACCGATCGCGACGATGATCAGCGAGTAGATCACGGTACGGGCGCGGACCGGCTTGAAGACCTCCGGCTTGCCCTCCATCCGGCGATGGATGTTGATGTCGTTGTCATAGCCGATCAGCCGGGTCGGGCGGCCGATCTTCTTCATCACGTTGTCGCAGGCGTCGATGCACAGGCCGCACTGGATACAGTCGAGCTGCGGTCCGTTGCGGATGTCGATGCCGGTCGGGCACACGGCGACGCACTGGTTGCAGTCGACGCAATCGCCGACCGGCTCGCCGATCGCGCGGAGCTGCGCCGCCTTTTTGAGCGACGAACGCTTCTCGCCGCGGTCGTACTTATAGGTGACGTTGAGCGCCCACTCGTCGGTCAGCGCCGCCTGAATGCGCGGCCACGGGCACATATAGACGCAGACCTGCTCCCGCATGAAGCCGGCCAGCGTGTAGGTGGTGAAGGTGAGGATGCCGATCCAGATATACGCCACCATCGGCGCGTCGAAGGTGACCAGCTCCTTGATCAGGGTCGGAGCGTCGGCGAAGTACAGAACCCAGGCGCCGCCGGTCCACCACGCGATCATCAGCCAGATCGAGTGCTTGAGCGCGAGTTCCGCGGCGCGCTGCATCTTGAAGCCTTCGCCGGCCTTGCGCATCCGCTCGCGGCGATCGCCCTCGACGAACCGCTCGACCGCGTAGAACAGATCGGTCCAAACCGTCTGCGGGCAGAGATAGCCGCACCACACCCGGCCGCCGAGCGCGTTCATCAGGAACAGTACGATAGCGGCGACGATCAACAGGCCGGTGAAGTAATAGATTTCCTGCGGCCACAGCTCGATGGCGAAGAAGTAGAACCGGTTATTGGCGAGGTCGATCAGCACCGCCTGATCGGGGGCGCCGAGACCGCGGTTCCATCGCACGAAGGGCAAAAAGTAATAGATCCCGAGGCAGACCGCCATCAGGATCCATTTGGTTCGCCGGAACGGGCCGGATACGCTTTGGGGGAAGATTTTCTTTTGGGCCGTGTACAGCGGTCCGTCGTCGTCCGGCTGCAGGTCCGTCGCGCGCAGGGGCTTGTTCATATCGAGGGTTCTTTTCCACTTCTTCTATCGTCGAGCGCAAGCTCAATTCCGGGCGCGCAGATCACAACCTCGCGTGTCCCCCAACACACAAGGTTCTGCGCGCCCGCGAGCGTCGGCTATTTGCCGCCGCCGAGCGAGTGGACGTACACCGCCATCGCCTTGATGGTGGTGGGATCGAGGCGACCGATCCACGCCGGCATCACGCCGCCGCGGCCGTTGGTGATCGTCTCGATGATGGTGGCTTCGTCACCACCGTACAGCCAGATCTTATCCGTCAGGTTGGGCGCACCAAGTTCGGGATTGCCCTTGGCGTCTTCACCGTGACAGGCAACGCAGTTCTCCGCGAAGATCTGCTTGCCGGCCGCCAGATCGACGCCCGGACGGGTCGACTGGCCCGACAGCGAACGAACGAAGTTGGCGACCTGAACGATCTGGTCCTTGGTCAGCGTGCCGTCCTTGCCGAACGCCAGCATGTTGCCCATGTGGCCTTCGTCGTTACCGGAGCGCGCGCCGTACTTGATGGTCTTTTCGATTTGCTCGAGGGAACCGCCCCACAGCCAATCGTCGTCGTTGAGGTTCGGGAAGCCCTTGCCGCCGGCAGCGCCCGAGCCGTGGCACGGGGCGCAATTGTCGCCGAACACCACCTTGCCCTTGGCGCGGGCCAGAGCAAGCAGTGCCGGGTTCTTCTCGATTTCTTCGAGCGAGGCAGTCGCCAGCGCCTGCATCTTCTCGCCGCGAACCTGGTTGAGCTTGGCGAGATCGACGTCGAGCTCGGCGCGCGAGGAGTAACCGAACAGGCCGCGGGTGTAGCCGTTCATCAGCGGCCACGCCGGATAGACGATGAAGTAGCCGATCGACCAGATGATGGTGGCGTAGAAGGTCCAGATCCACCACCGCGGCAGCGGCGTGTTCAGTTCCTGGATGCCGTCCCACTCATGGCCGGTCGTGGCCGTGCCGGTGACTTTGTCGATTTCGCCGTGATGTGCATGGTCAGCCATGGTCGTCTCAGTCCTCTCGAAGCGGCATCTGGGCGGCCTCGTCGAACGCCTCTTTGTTTTTCGGCCAGAGCGCATACACCACGATGGCGACGAAGATGGCCATGAACAGCGGCGTCCACCATGTCGTGACGAGACTGGACGCGATGTTGTCGAAGTAGATGATCGCTTTCATGTCGCCGCCTCAGCGAAGGTTCGCTTTTTCGTCGTACAGTTTGAAGTCGACCAGGGTACCGAGCATCTGCAGGTACGAGACCAGCGCGTCGAGTTCGGTCGGGTCACCCGGTTGGCCGTCGAAGTTGCGCACCACCGCCTTGGGGTAGCGCTTCTGCAGATCGGCCGCGTCGGCGCCTTCCGGATCGACCTGCGCCTTGGCGTCGGCCGCCGCCTTGGCGATGTCCTCGTCGCTGTAAGGCACGCCGAGGGTGCGGTTGGTCTTGAGGTGATCCGACAGGCTGGCGAGATCGACCTTGCTGTTGGCGAGGAACGCGTAGTTCGGCATCACCGACTGCGGCACGATCGAACGCGGGTTCTTCAGATGCGCGACGTGCCAATCGTCGGAGTACTTGCCGCCGACCCGGGCGAGATCCGGACCGGTACGCTTGGAACCCCACTGGAACGGATGGTCGTACATCGACTCCGCGGCCAGCGAGTAATGGCCGTAACGCTCGGTCTCGTCACGCAGCGGACGGATCATCTGCGAGTGGCACAGATAGCAGCCCTCGCGGATGTAGATGTTGCGGCCTGCCAGTTCGAGCGGGGTGTAAGGACGCACCCCGTCGACCTTTTCGATGGTGCTCTTGAGGTAGAACAGCGGAGTGATTTCGACGAGACCACCAATCGCGATCACGAGCAGGATGCCGACGATCAGGACGACCGAGTTGGTCTCGAAGATCTTGTGCCGAGCCCAGATTGACATTGTTTGCTCTCCTTACTCGGCAGGCTGCAGGGCGACGCGAGGCTGAGCCTCGGACCGTTCGCCGACGCGGACGGTCATCCAGAGGTTGTAGGCCATGATCAGCGCGCCGATCAGGAACAGGCCGCCGCCGGCGGCGCGGATGGCATAGAAGGGGTGCATCGCTTCGACCGACTCGATGAACGAGTATTCGAGGAAGCCGAGCGACGTGTAAGCACGCCACATCAGACCTTGCAGGATGCCCGACACCCACATCGCCGAGATGTAGAGGACGATGCCGAGGGTCGCGATCCAGAAGTGCCAGTTCACCAGGCGGATGCTGTAGAGCTGCTTGCGGCCCCAGACCCACGGCACCAGGCAGTACAGCGCGCCGAAGGAGACGAAGCCGACCCAGCCGAGCGCGCCGGAGTGGACGTGACCGACGGTCCAGTCGGTGTAGTGGCTGAGCGAGTTGACCGCCTTAATCGCCATCATCGGACCTTCGAAGGTCGACATGCCGTAGAAGGCGACCGACACCACCATCATGCGCAGCACGGGGTCGGTGCGGAGCTTGTCCCAGGCGCCCGACAGCGTCATCAGGCCGTTGATCATGCCGCCCCATGAGGGCATCCACAGCATGATCGAGAAGGTCATGCCCAGCGTCTGCGTCCAGTCGGGCAGCGCGGTGTAGTGCAGGTGGTGCGGACCGGCCCAGATGTACAGGAAGATCAGCGCCCAGAAGTGGATGATCGACAGCCGGTAGGAATAGACCGGCCGCTCAGCCCGCTTCGGGATGAAGTAGTACATGATGGCCAGGAAGCCGGCGGTGAGGAAGAAGCCGACCGCGTTGTGGCCGTACCACCACTGGAACATCGCGTCCTGCACGCCCGACCAGGCGATGTAGGACTTCGAGCCGAGGAAGCTGACCGGCAGAGTCGGGTTGTTGCCGAGGTGCAGCACCGCGATGGTGATGATGAAGGCGAGATAGAACCAGTTCGCCACGTAGATGTGGGGTTCCTTGCGCTTCATCAGGGTGGCCAGGAACACCAGCAAATAGGTGACCCAGACGATGGTCAGCCACAGGTCGGCGTACCATTCCGGCTCGGCGTATTCCTTCGACTGGGTGACGCCGAGCAGATAGCCCGTGCCCGCGATGACGATGAAGAAGTTGTAGCCGATTGCCACGAACCACGGCGCGAGGTCACCGGCGAGCCGGGCCCGGGTGGTCTTCTGCACCACGTAGAACGAGGTCGCCAGCAGCACGTTGCCGCCGAACGCGAAGATCACCGCCGAAGTGTGCAGCGGACGAAGCCGGCCGAAATTGACCCACTGGGCGATGTTCAGGCCCGGATAGGCGAGTTCCAGGGCGATGTAGAGGCCGGCCGAGAAACCGGCGATGCCCCAAAACATTGCCATAAAGGAAAGGAACTTTATCGGCCCGAGATTGTAATTCGGAGCGCCGTTGATTTCCTGCGGCGGCAGGCCCGAACGGCTGCGATGCCGAACGATGATCGCGAACACCGCCCAGGCGCTGAACGCGGCCGCGAGCGCGGCATGAAATGCGAAGGGAGCATCCTTGGCGTAGATCGCCGCGTAGATGGACAGGATCGTGGTCAATGCGAACACGACCGTGAGACCACCCTCGCCAAGGGTGATCCGCTTCGAATTCAGGGCTTGATTCATCTGATCAATCTTTTCTTCGGCGGGCAGGTGACTGCACCATCCCCGGTTTCGGGACCGCACGTTTGATTGAAATCAAAATGCCCAAATTTGCGCCACGACGACGCGCGTTTTGTGCGGTGCGATCGACACTTGCTGCTTTTCGATGAAATGCCTCGAAATTGCAAGAACCATCGCGACTTGCGCGGGCTGCCCTCGGCTGCGTACGAGGACGGACGAACACCCCAAATGGAACGTTCGACCAAAGAATGAGGCGTCGCTCAGCGAATGACTTTCATTCGCTTCCGCAGTGCGGGAAAACCAGTCTGACGGTCGTCAGGGACGACGCCGTTCATAGGTCTTGAGGTGGGTGTAGATCACCCGCAGCCGTGGCACCGGAACCTTCGCCTCATCGGCACGGACGATGAGGTCGCCGATGACGTGATCGGCTTCGATCCGGGCGCCGGCCTGGATGTCGCGAAACATCGAAGCCGTCAGCGTCGAGCCTTCGGCGAGCAGCATGCCGCGGGTGCGTTCGACCGAGGCTTGGCGCGGCCCATGGCCGGCCGCCGCCGCAATCGTGGTGATCTCGTCGAACACCCCGAGCATGAAGTCGGCGCCGCCCGGCGCGGCGAGAATGTCGCCGACCGCGCCCCGCATCAGTGAGGTCGATCCGGCGAGCGTCGCCAGAAACACCCACTTCTCCCACATCTCCTGCATGATCACCGGCGAGGCGTTGACGCCGAAGTCGCAGCCGCCGAGCGCGGCGGCGATCTGCGTCACGCGCTCCGACATCGCGCCGTCACGCTCGCCGAAGGTGATCGCACTCATCGGCGCGAGCTGGACGACATGGCGCTGCGCATCGAGCGTCGCCGCAATCACGCATTGGCCGCCGAGCACGCGGTCGCGGCCGAATGCAGAGTCCAGCACATCGAGATGCTTCATGCCGTTGAGCAGCGGCAGAATCGTCGTTTGAGCCCCGACACCACCCCGGAACGACGCGATCGCGTCGTCGAGGTCGAATGCTTTGCAGCTCAGCACCACCAAATCGTAGTCGGGAGCGAGCGCCGAAGCTTGCAGCGCAGGCGGATTTGCGATTCTCGCGTCGCCGTGCGGGCTCTTGATCACCAGCCCGTCGCGGGCCAGTTCCGCCGCACGGCCCGGCCGCACCAGAAACGTGACGTCACGGCCGACCTGCAGCAGGCGCCCGCCGAAATACCCGCCGATCGCGCCGGCACCAACGATCAGAATCCGCATCACGTCCTCCCAAATTTTCGCGAGTCTTAGCCGGATCGCGCAGCCGCTACGAGCGCGATGCCGGCATACCCCTCACCACTTCTCGCCGTAGGGACGGATTTCCATCTCGAACGTCCAGGCGCTCTTCGGCTGCTGATAGAGCTGCCAGTAAGCACCGGCGACCGCCGCCGGCGGCATCAGCAGATCCGGGTTGGCGAGCGCATCCTTGCCGAAGATCTGCGCGCGGCGCTCGCGGACCCAGGCGGTGTCGACGCCGGAATCGATGATCAGATGCGCCACATGGATATTCTTCGGCATCAGCTCACGCGCCATCGACTGCGCCACCGCGCGGAGCGCGAATTTGGCGGAGGCGAACGCCGCAAAGCCTGAACCGCCGCGCAGCGACGCGGTCGCGCCGGTGAAGAAGATCTTGCCCTGCCCGCGCGCCAGCATCAGCCGCGCCGACTCCCGTCCCGACACAAAGCCGGCCCAGCACGCCATCTCCCACACTTTTCGAAACACCCGATCGGTCGTCTCCAGGATCGGGAAATTGACGTTGGCGCCGACGTTGAAGATCGTCACCTCGAGCGGCGCGTGGGCGTCGGCGTCGTTCAGGAACGCCGTCACCTCGTCTTCTTGGCGCGCATCGAGCGAGCGCGCGACGATGCGGCCGCCGGCCGCCTCGATCTCCGCCACCAGCGGCGCAAGCTTCTCGCCGTTGCGCCGGCCGGCGAACACCGTGAAGCCCTCGGCGGCAAACTTCTTGGCGATCTCCGCCCCGATGTAATCGCCGGCTCCGATCACCGCGACAGTTGCGTTGCGTGGCGTCATGCTGGCGTCTCCCTCAAGCCCGTCATTGCGAGCGAAGCGAAGCAATCCACCGTCTCAGCACGGAGCGACTGGATTGCGTCGTCGCTTCGCTCCTCGCAATGACGGGAGAGATCGTTGAAGCTAGCCGTACATCTCTTCGACGTCGCGGAGCTGTTCCTTGCCGAAGAACATCTCGGTGCCGACGAAGAAGGTCGGCGAGCCGAACGCGCCGCGCTGGACAGCGTCTTCGGTATTGGCGATCAGCTTCGCCTTCACCTCCGGCTGCTGCGCGCGGGTCAGCAGCGCCTTGCCGTCGAGCCCCGACGACGACAGCGCCGCCGCTGCGACGTCGAGATCGTCCATCTTCTTCGGCTCCACCCACATATGGTGGAACGCGGCCTCGACGTATTGGTCGAACACGCCGTCGAGCTGCGCCGCGACCGCGGCGCGCATCAGGTTGAGGGTGTTGACCGGAAAATGCGGATTCCAGACATACGGCTTCACCGCGTAGCGCCTGAGGAAGCGCTCGGTTTCCACCGTGAGGAATTCGCGCTTGTTCTTGATCCCGGCCAGCGTCTCCGCCGGAGACTTGTTGTTGGTCGCCTTGAAGATACCGCCGAGCAGCACCGGCACGTAGTCGAACTTGACGCCGATCCGCCGCTCGATCGCCGGGATTGCCTCGTGGGCGAGGAAAGCGTTGGGACTGCCGAAGTCGAACAGGAATTGCGGGGCGGGCTGGGTCATGATC
>NZ_QTKI01000198.1:0-8485 GCF_010820945.1 Rhodopseudomonas sp. BR0C11 | reverse complement strand
GTTCAGCGATCGGCAAATACTGGATCTGCAAGCGCACGCCCGGTCTTACCGCCGAAGCGATGGAGTGCATCGGCGGCTCCGGCGTGATGGAAGATGGGCCGATGCCGCGTCACTTCCGCGAAAGCCCGGTCAACGCGATCTGGGAAGGCTCCGGCAACGTGCAATGCCTCGACGTACTGCGGGCGATGACGCGTACGCCTGAAACGCTGCAGGCGTATTTCGCCGAGGTCGAGCAGGCCAAGGGCGCCGATGTGGCGTTCGATCGTCACATCGCCGCGCTGAAGGATGATATGCGCGATGCTTCGGACTTCGAGGAGCGCGCCCGTGATCTGGTCGATCGCCTCGCGGTCGGGCTGCAGGCCAGCGTGCTGATCCGGCACGCGCCGGAAGAGGTCGCCGAGGCGTTCTGTGCCTCGCGGCTGGCGCAGCGCGGCGCACATCACTACGGCGCGCTGCCGAAGGGCGTGAACTTCGCCGCGATCATCGACCGCGCCCGGCCGCGGTGAATGTCGGTGGAAACGAGAGCGGAGGTCGTCCGCCGCTCTCGTTCCCAAGGGCACTGAGTCCTCGTCCCGAGAGCCTGAGGAGCCCGGCGAAGCCAGGCGTCTCGAAGGATGAGGCCAACGCGCCGCCCATGGTTCGAGACGGCGCTACGCGCCTCCTCGCCATGAGGGCGGGCGAGTGATGATCCGCTCGGGGGCGCCGGTCGTTACTTCGGCGCGCCGTCCTTCTTCAGGACCAAAGCCAGCGCGGCGTTGAGCTGGGCGTCTTCGGGCTTGCCGATCAGGTCGGCCTTGATCGGTGCCGAGGTCGCGGACTTGGTCTTGTCGTCGGTCGGCTCGCCGATCTTCGGCGTGGTCGGCGCCGGCGTGGCGTCCGACTTGCTGAGCTTGCCCGGATTGGCGATCGCGCCGTGCAGCGCGCTCTCGCGGATCAGCGGGCCGCCGCTGATCTGCTGATCCTTCGGCGCCTCTTCGATCACGTCCGGCACGATGCCTTCGTCCTGAATCGAACGTCCGGCCGGCGTGTAGTACAGCGCCGTGGTCAGCCGCACCGCGCCGTGGCCCTTGATCGGGATCACGGTCTGCACCGAACCCTTGCCGAAGCTGGTGGTGCCCATCACGGTGGCGCGCTTGCGGTCCTGCAGCGCGCCGGCGACGATCTCCGATGCCGACGCCGAGGCGCCGTTGATCAGCACCACGATCGGTACGCCCGGCAGCTTGTCGCCCTTCGACGGTGCCGAGAACACCCGCTGATCATCGGCCTGACGGCCGCGGATCGACACCACGGTTCCGCCGTCGAGCAGATCGCCGGCGACCGAGACCGCGGCGTTGAGCAGCCCGCCCGGGTCGTTGCGCAAGTCGATCACCAGGCCCTTGAGACCATCGTTCTTGGCGTCGCTCTTCAGCTTGGCGAGTGCCGCGGTGAAGCCGTCGGCGGTGTCGCCGCCGAACTGGCTGATGCGGATATAGCCGACGCCGTCCGGCTTCATCTCCGACTTCACCGATGCGACCTTGATGATTTCGCGGGTCAGGGTGACGTCGAACGGCTCGTCCTTGCCGCGCATGATGGTGATGGTGACCTTGGTGCCCGGCACGCCGCGCAGCATGTCGACGACGTTGCGCAGGCTCATGCCCTGGGTGGTGGCGGCGCCAACCTTGATGATCAGGTCACCCGGCTCGAGCTTGGCGCGCGCCGCCGGGGTGCCGTCGATCGGCGACACGATCCGCGGAACCCCGCCCTGGGCGGTGATCTGCATGCCGAGGCCGCCGAACTGGCCCGACATGTCGGTCTGCATGTCCTTGAATTCCTTCTCGTCCATGTAGTCCGAGTGCGGATCGAGCCGGTTCAGCATGCCCTTCAGGGCATCCTTGGTCAGTTCGTCCGAAGGGATCGGATGGACGTAGGCGCGCTGCACCAGCTGGATGACGCCGCCGATCAGGTCGAGATCGGCCGGGGCGGTCTGCTCGCGCTGCAAGGCGAGCGCGGACACAACAGGAACCGCGACGACGCCGAGGACGGCAAGCGAGCGGACGACGATTTTGCGCATGGGCGAACTCATGTGAAGGGGCGGAAAACGGCCGCCGTGGGGGCGTTGCGGAACCAGAACCGACCGCGGTCGCCATCGGTTCCCGTGAAAGGGGCACCGGCGCCCGGATAGGACGCCTGATCAGATACGTGCGAAGCGGGCGTGATCAAGGCGCCCGACGCGGTTAGGCCGCCGGCTTTTCGGCGGCGTCGCCGTTGGCGAGCAGATGCACCAGCGCCCGCTTGATCGCCGCCTGGCGGGTCGGGGCGGTGATCTGGGCACCTAACAGATCGGTCACGTAGAACACGTCGCGGGCGCGTTCACCGAAAGTGGCGACATGCGCCGAGGCGATGTTGAGGTTGAGCTTCGAGATCGCCGTGGTGAGCTGGTACAGCAGGCCGGGGCGATCGAGGCCGCTGACCTCGATCACGGTGTAGCGGTCCGACCAGTTGTTGTTGATCTCGACCTCGGGCTCGACCACGAAGGCGCGCAGCTTGGCCTTGCTGCCGCTGGTCGCGCGGCGGGCGACCGCTTCGGGCAGCCGCAGCTTGCCTTCCAGCACCTCTTCGATGGTTTCGCCGATACGGGTGGCGCGGCGGCCCTCGTCCTCGTCGCGGTCGTATTCGCGGCTGATCGAGATGGTGTCGAGCGCGCGGCCGTCGGTCGTCGTGTAGATCTGGGCGTCGACGATGTTGGCGCCGGCGCTGGCGCAGGCGCCGGCGATCACCGACAGCAGCCACGGATGGTCGACCGCCAGGATCGTCAGCTCGGTGACGGCGCGGGCTTCGTCGAAGCCGACATTGATCGCCAGCTTGTGGCCGGCCTGTTCGGAGGCGCGCAGGAAGCGGGCGTGGCGGATCTTGCGCTGCAGATCGACCTTCAGCCAGTAGGCCGGATAGTGCCGCGCCACATAGGCGTTGAGGTCGGCCTCCGGCCATTCGGTGAAGGCGGCGCGGAATTCGGCCTGTGCGGCGCGGATGCGCTCCGCGCGGTTCACTTCCGAGAAGCCGCCGGTCAGCACCGGCTCGGTCTCGTAGTACAAGGTCCGGATCAGCTGCGCCTTCCAACCGTTCCACACCCCAGGACCGACGCCGCGGATGTCGGCAGTGGTCAGGATGGTGAGCATCTTCATCTGCTCGACGGTCTCGACCACCGCGGCGAAGTTCTCAATGGTCTTGCGGTCCGACAAATCGCGCGACTGCGCCACCGTGGACATCACCAGATGCTGCTCGATCAGCCACGCCACCAGTTCGGTGTCGGCGGCGCTGAAGCCGAACCGCGGGCACAGCCGCCGCGCCACCTTGGCGCCGGCGGTTGAGTGATCCTCAGGCTGGCCCTTGGCGATGTCGTGCAGCAGCACGGCGACGTAAAGCACGGCGCGATGATCCGGGCGGATCTTGCGCATCAGTTCGGACGACAGCGCGAACTCATCGTTCCCGCCGCGCTCGATCTCCTGCAGATTGCCGACGCAGCGGATCAGATGCTCGTCCACCGTGTAGCTGTGATACATGTTGAACTGCATCATCGACACGATGCGGCCGAAGGCGCGGATGAAACGCCCGAGCACGCCGGTCTCGTTCATCCGCCGCAGCACCGGCTCGGCGTTGTCGGAGGTCAGGATCTCGACGAACAGCTGGTTGGCTTCGGGATTGTCGCGGAGCTGCGGGGTGATCAGCGACAGCGACCGTGTCACCGTACGCATCGCATCCGGGTGGAACGCGAGGTTGTTCTTCTGCGCCAGCCGGAAGATTCGGATCAGGTTGACCGGATCGTGCTTGAACACGTCCGGCACCGCCAGATTGATGCGGTTATTGTCGATGACGAAGTCGTCGCTCTCCGGCACCCGGCGGCGCTTGGCGGCAGGCCGCAGCCGCGCCATCATCCGCGTCAGCGCCGGCGCCGCCTTGGCCTGCTGGTCTTCCAGCTTGGCGCACAGGATTGCGGTGAGGTTGCCGACTTCCTTGGCGATCAGGAAGTAGTGCTTCATGAAGCGCTCGACGTCCTGCATCCCCGGATGAGAGGTGTAGCCGAGCCGCACGCCGATCTCGCGCTGCAAATCGAACGACAGCCGGTCTTCGGCGCGCTTAGTCACGAAGTGAATGTTGCAGCGGACCGACCACAGGAAGTCTTCGCAGCGGCGGAAGGTCCGAAGCTCGGCCGGATCGAACACGCCGCGTTCGGAGAGTTCGCTGGGTTCGCGCACCCGGTAAACGTATTTGGCGATCCAGAACAGCGTGTGCAGATCGCGCAGGCCGCCCTTGCCGTCCTTGACGTTGGGCTCGACCAAATAGCGCGACTGGCCGGAGCGGCGGTGACGCTCCTCGCGTTCGGCGAGCTTGGCGGCGACGAATTCGGCTGCGGTGCCCTCGACCACGTCCTTGTCGAAACGCTCGACCAGCTCGGCGTACAGCGCCTCGTCGCCGGCCAGAAACCGCGTCTCAAGGATGGCGGTGCGGATTGTCATGTCGGCGCGCGCCTGGCGGATGCACTCGTCGACCGAGCGGGTGGCGTGGCCGACCTTCAGGCCGATGTCCCACAGGCAGTACAGGATGACTTCGGCGACTTGCTCGCCCCAGGCGGTCTGCTTGTAGGGAAGGATGAACAGCAGATCGATGTCGCTCTCCGGCGCCATCAGGCCGCGACCGTAGCCGCCGGTCGCCACCACCGTCATCCGCTCAGAGCTCGACGGCGTCGGGGTGTTGTAGAGGTATTCAGTTGCGGCGTTGAATAGCAGCCGGATAATCGCGTCCTGGACGTAGCACAGCCGCTCGGCGCAGCGCCGGCCATGGCGGTCGCGCAGCAATTGCGCCTCGGCTTCGGTGCGGGCTTTGGCCAGCTCGGCCTTCATCAGCATCGCCAGCGCGGTGCGGAACATGCCGTCATTGCCGGCGTGCTTTTCGGCGAGCGTGGCGATCTCGGCGGCGACCCGGGCGCTGTCGAAGCGCTCCTCGGCGGCGGGGCGGGCAGGTGAAACGACTTTGTCCATGGCTATTTCCGGATATCGGACGGCAACGCCGCTGTCACGGAATTCCGCCCGAGGGTAACTGCGGAGGCGAGCTCGGCCCAGCCAGCATAGGCGCCCGCAACGGATTGTGACGATGGGATTTTCGTCAGTTTTCGCGAATTCTCCTTCTCATCGTCGCGAGCTTGTGAGAGAGGGGAACGCCGCTCCCGCGCCGGCGGGGGTACAACCTGCCGAAAGCGCACGATGTCCAGCAAAGTCTCCCCGCTCGCCCCCACCGATGTCCCCGCTATGCCGATGATCGCCGGCGTGCGCCTCGCGACCGCCGCGGCCGGCATCCGCTACAAGGGCCGCACCGACGTGCTGCTGGTCGAGATGGAGAAGGGCACCACGGTTGCCGGCGTGTTCACCACCTCGAAATGCGCCTCCGCGCCGGTTGAATGGTGCCGCGATAAGCTGAAGGGCGGCGGCGCCCGGGCGCTGGTGGTCAATTCCGGCAACGCCAACGCCTTCACCGGCAAGACCGGCAAAAAGGCGACCGCGCTGACCGCGCAACTCGCCTCTAAGGCGATCGGCTGCAGGCCGGCGGAGGTGTTCCTGGCTTCGACCGGCGTGATCGGCGAGCCGCTCGACGCCACCAAGTTCGACGGCGTGCTCGACGCGATGGCGCTCGACGCCGGCCCCGACGGCTGGATGGACGCCGCCGAGGCGATCATGACCACCGACACCTTCCCGAAGGTGGCGACCGCCACCGTCAAGCTCGGCAAGGCCAAGGTGACGATCAACGGCATGGCCAAGGGCGCCGGCATGATCGCGCCCGACATGGCGACGATGCTGTCGTTCATCTTCACCGATGCGCCGCTGTCGGCGTCCTGCCTGCAGGCGCTGCTCAAGGCCGGCGTCACCGATACCTTCAACGCGGTGACGATCGACGGCGATACCTCGACCTCCGACACGCTACTGGCTTTCGCGACCGGTGCGGCCGCCGAGAACGGCGCGCCGAAGATTTCGCGGGCCTCGGACCCGCGGCTGAAGGCTTTCGTCAAGGCGTTCAACGCCGTACTGGCCGACCTCGCCGAGCAGGTGGCGCGTGACGGCGAAGGCGCCCGCAAGCTGGTCGAGATCATCGTCGAAGGCGCCAAGACCAAGGTCTCGGCCCGCAAGATCGCGCTGTCGATCGCCAACTCGCCGCTGGTGAAGACGGCGATCGCCGGCGAAGACGCCAATTGGGGCCGGGTGGTGATGGCAGTCGGCAAGGCCGGCGAGCCGGCCGATCGCGACAAGCTGTCGATCTCGTTCAACGGCATCCGCGTCGCGAAAGCCGGCGCGCGTGATCCGTCCTACAATGAGAAGGAAGTCTCGGCCGAGATGAAGAAGCCGGTCATTCAGATCAAGGTCGCCCTCGGCCTCGGCAAAGGCCGCGACCGCGTGCTGACCTGCGACCTCACCAAGGAATACGTCGCGATCAACGGCGACTATCGGTCGTGAGTTTGGTTGTGAGTAGCACGGCCCTATTTCTTTGTAGGCCGTCATCGCCCGCGCAGGCGGGCGATCCAGTACGCCGTGCCGCTCGTTACTTACCTGCAGCGCTCTGGGATACTGGGTGCCCCGCCTTCGCGGGGCATGACGGCGGTGGTGTTGCGGGCGATGTGCCCTGCATCGGGGGCGCCGCATGAACCTCCTCCTCGTCGTCGCCGTCGCGCTGATCGATGCCGATAATCGCGTGCTGATCGCGCAGCGGCCGAAGCACAAGCAGCTCGGCGGTCTGTGGGAGTTTCCCGGCGGCAAGCTCGATCCCGGCGAGCGGCCGGAGGCGGCGCTGATCCGCGAGCTCGACGAGGAGCTCGGTATCACCGTGAAGGAAGCCTGTCTGGCGCCGCTGACCTTCGCCAGCCACGCCTACGAGGACTTTCACCTGCTCATGCCGCTGTATGTCTGCCGGCGCTGGGAAGGCCTGGCGATGCCGCGCGAGGGCCAGGAGCTCGCCTGGGTTCGTGCCAATAAACTCCGCGACTACCCGATGCCGCCGGCGGACCTGCCGCTGATCCCGCCGCTGATCGAATTGCTGATGTAAGGCGCCGGCCAAATCCGAAACGTCATGCGCGGGCTTGGCCCGCGCATCCATCGATCTTCGCAAAGAAGATGGATTGCCGGGTCGAGCCCGGCAATGACGACGAGATTGAAGGCGCGTCTCGTCACCAACCTCCGTCAGCGCTTGCCCTTCACCGCCTCTTCCAAACTCACCTTCGCCGAGCCCGGCTTCAGTGGCTGCTGCTGGCTTTCGTGGGGGGACCAGCCGGAGAGCCAGACGATCTCGAAGGTGGCGCGGATGCGGCCGTCGGGGTCGCTGAAGCGGTCGGCGTAGATCTGGGCCATCCGTCCCAGCGTGGCGCGGCGCAGCGGCGTTCGGCGGCGCTCGATCAGCACGTTGGTGGCTCCCATCCGCCGCAGATCCTGCATCAACGCGAATGCATGGTCGTAGCGCACCACGACGCGGTCGACGTCGGTCACCGGTAGCGCGAAGCCAGCGCGTTGTAAGAGTGCGCCAAGATCGCGCAGGTCGGCGGCCGGCGCGACGCGCGGCGACACGCCGCCTTCGATCTCGGCCTCGGCGGCCGCGAAGGCCTGGCGCAGTTCGGTCAGCGTATCGCCGCCGGTCAGCGCCGCGAGCAGCAGGCCCGAGGCGCGCTGTGTGGAAATCGCGGCAGCGTCAGCCCGCCGGGGGTCCAGAGATCGGCGACGTTGGTGAAGTCGCGCAGCACGGCGTGCAGCCGCTCGTCCATCTCGTCCGCGACGCGGTCGAGCAGGAAGGGCACCGGGCCGAGCGTGGCGGCACGCTGCAGCCGCGCCGCGAGCAGCCGGCGATCGAACAGGATCGGCGTGGAATCAGACATCGCAGGTCAAATCGTTCGCGCTGCGATCAGTTCAGCTTGGAGGCCGCGGCCGGGCTCTGCTGCGAGGCTTCGAACATCTTCAGCACCGCATCCAGCGCGTTACGCAAATGCTGCGCGCCGGCCTGGCTGCAGCGCAGCCGAGCGGTGGTGACGAACTTCACCTCGACCGTCCCGTCTGCGAGCGGGTTCAGGGTGCGTGCCGCGAGCTCGACCTCGACGCCATTGGCGATCACCCCGTGCGCCGGAGCGATGTCGAAATACACATGCGGCGCGGTCGGAATATCCAGATAGGTGACGTCGGCAGGCTTGTCGGTGGGCTCGGACACGGCGATCTCCCGGAGAAGGACTGGCGGTGTTGTGCGCTTTTTTCCAGCCCGGCACTACAAGGTTCTGCCGCTTGACGGTTGCGTGGGTGGCGTTAGCCTCGCGTCATGCGTGTGGGCGCGATCAATCGGGCTGGCGTGCGGGGGCTGGGCGGCTTTGCAGCCGCTGCCAGCAGTTTGCGGCGGATCTGGACCCGTGCGGCGCAGGCGGCGCTCGATCTGGCGCTGCCGACGCTGTGCGTCGCTTGCCGCGAGCCAGTCGCAGGCGAGGGCGTCT
>NZ_QTKI01000197.1:0-8522 GCF_010820945.1 Rhodopseudomonas sp. BR0C11 | reverse complement strand
GCCCGAGACGATCACCCGCCCTGCGGTCGGCCGCTCTAGCAGATTGATGCAGCGGACCAGCGTGCTTTTGCCAGCTCCCGACCTGCCGATGATGCCGTGGATTTCGCCGCGACGGATCGTGAGCGAGACGTCGTCGAGCACCGGCCCGGCGGCGTCCGAAAATGTCTTGCTGAGATGCTCGATCCGGATCACCGCGTCCCGGGAGGCGTCGGCTCCGCCGGCAACGAGGTGAAATTCGGATGGTGGCGGGAGCGCGTTCATCCGATCCGTCACCACGCCGCCAGGATATTGCCGTTGAATTTCGTCGCGATGAACTGCTTTACCTCGGGCGACTGATAGCTCTCGACCAAGGTCTTGACCCAAGGCTTGTCCGCATCCTTGCGGGCGACCCCGATCAGGCAGACGTAATCGGACTGCTGGCTTTCAATCAGCAGCGAATCCCGATTTGGAACAAGACCCGCACTCAGGGCGAAGAACGAGGTGATGACCGAAAAATCGACGTCTTCCAGCGACCGCGGCAGCTGCGCGGTTTCCATCGCCAGAATCTTCACCTTCTTCGGATTGTCGACGATGTCGAGTTCGGTCGCGCTGAAATTGCTGCCCGGCGCGAGCTTGATCACGCCGCCCGCCTCCAGCAACTTGAGCGCCCGCCCGCCATTGGTGGGATCGTTCGGAATCGAGATCTTGGCGCCGACCGGCAGATCCGCCAGCGACTTATGCTTGCGGGAATAGCCGGCCATCGGCAGCAGGATAGTGCGGCCCACCGAGACGATGTCGAGCCCGCGGTCGCGGTTTTGCTGATCGAGATAGGGCGTATGTTGGAAGGCGTTCGCGTCGAGTTCGCCATTATGGGTGGCAACGTCGATCAGCGCGCCGTCGGAGAACTCCACCAGCTTGACGTCGAGCCCCTTGGCCTTGGCGACCGGAACCAGAGCCTCGGTAATCTGCGCATGCGGACCGCTGGTGACGCCGACGCGGATGGTCTCGGCGCCGGCGGGATTTCCGGCCCCGATCGCGGCGGCGAGAATGACGGAGAATACGAGCGGTCGCATCAAGATAATTCCCTTCCCAATTTCAAAAATGCCTGCAGGTCTGCGGGCATGACGATGCCCGCGACCGAGGTCAGCCCAACCGATCACGTGGCCGCCAGCATCAACTGCGGCGTCCCGTCGATCATCACCGATGCTAGATGGCGCTCCCTGCGTTTTCAATTTTCGTGAGTAGTACGGCCATCTAAATTAGTTGCTCTGCAGATAAGCTTCTTCGAAATCCAAGCGAGATTCGAGATCAGGCATCCAATCGGTAATTTTGATTACAGCTGAGCTGCTAACGATCGATATCGGCCCGCAGGCGATGCGCGCCGCTTCGGCTTCGAGAACACCGATGCTTTCGGAAGCAGGACCCACTACGAAGCGCATCCGCGAGGAAATAAACCCAGCGGACCAACACGGATCGACAGCACGACCGATGCTATTTTCGCCGAAGCCTCGACAGCATGTCGGCACGCACGCATCATTCGAAGCCGCCGCTATAGTTGGAGCCAATCGATGACAGACTCGCCCTCGCAGCTTCCCGTCCTCGACCTCAGCCGATTTCGCAGCGACACCGCCGCGAGGGCGGAATTTCTCCGCGATGTCCGCAACGCCGCCTTCGGTCCCGGATTCTTCTACCTTGTCGGTCACGGCATCTCTGACCGGCTGATCCGCGACGTGCTGTTTGCCTCGCGCAACTTCTTTGCGCTTCCGGAGGCGGACAAGCTCGAGATCGAGATGATCAACTCGCCGCATTTCCGCGGCTACACCCGCGCCGGCCGGGAATTCACCCGCGGCCAGCCGGATTGGCGCGAACAGCTCGATGTTGGGGCCGAACGCGAGGCGTTCCCGCTCAGCCGGTCGGCGCCGGCCTGGACCCGGCTGCAGGGACCGAACCAATGGCCCGACTCGCTGCCAGAGTTGAAGCCGCTGCTGCTACGGTATCAGCAGGAGGTGACGGAGCTTGCGATCAAAGTGCTGCGGGTGTTCGCGGCCGCGCTCGGACAATCCGAAGACGTGTTCGAGCCAATCTACGTGCCCTCGCCCAACCAGCTGATCAAGATCATCCGCTATCCCGGGCGAGCAGCGGACGAAAGCGACCAGGGCGTCGGCGCCCACAAGGATTCCGGCTTCGTCACGATCCTGCTGCAGGACACCGTGGCCGGCTTGCAGGTCGAAACCGCCGACGGCTGGATCGATGCGCCGCCGCTACCGGGATCGTTCGTCGTCAATATCGGCGAGATCCTCGAGCTGGCCTCGAACGGTGCCCTGCGCGCCAATGTGCACCGTGTGGTATCTCCGCCGCCGGACACCGACCGGCTATCGGTCGCGTTTTTCCTCGGCGCACGGCTCGACGCCACCGTGCCGGTGCTGACGCTGCCGCCGGAGCTGACCGACTACGCCCGCGGCGTTACTCAGGATCCACAGAACCCATTGTTCCGCGAGGTCGGACGCAACTATCTCAAGGGCCGTCTGCGCTCGCACCCGGACGTGGCCGAACGTCACCATGCCGATCTGCTGGAGGAATATGCGATCAAGCCCGGCCTCGCGGTGGCCTATTAGGGAGCCACAGTCGTTCCGCTCACTGGATCGCTATGACAACACAGATGCCCAGCACATGCCGGGCATCTGTGATTTGCTGTGCTCAGATCTCGCTGTCCAGCGGGCTCGTCACAAGATGGACAGCGCCTGCTCGAGATCGTCGGTCAGGTCCTCGACGTCTTCGATGCCGATCGACAGCCGGATCAGATTGGGTGTGATCTGGCGCGCGAGCCGATCTTCTTCCGGCAGCGAGCCGTGGCTCATCGTCCACGGCTGCCCGACCAGGCTCTCCACGGCGCCCAGGCTCTCCGCTAACGCGAACAGTCTGAAGCGGCTCAGCACGTCGACGACCTGCTGTTCGTCGGCCTTCAGATAGGCGGCCACCATGCCACCGCCGCCGTCCATCTGGCGCGCCGCAAGTGCGTGCTGCGGATGGCTGTTGAGCCCGGGATAGACCACCCGCTCGATCTTCGGATGGGCATCGAGCCAGCGCGCCACCGCCAGTGCATTCGAACTATGGCGGTGCACCCGAAGCGGCAAAGTCTTGATGCCGCGCAATGCCAGGAAGCTGGAGAACGGATCGAGGATGCCGCCGGTGGCGTTCTGCAGGAACTGCAGCTTCTGCGCCAGCTCCGGATCGCGAACGACAATCGCACCGCCGACGATGTCGGAATGGCCGCCGATGTACTTGGTCACCGAATGCACCACAATGTCGATGCCGTGCTCCAGCGGGCGCTGCACCGCCGGCGACGCGAAGGTGTTGTCGACCACGGTGAGGACGCCGCGCTCGCGGCCGATCGCAGCGATCGCTTCCAGATCGGCCAAGCGCAGCGTCGGATTGCTCGGCGTCTCGATCCAGATGAAGGCGGTGTTCGGCTGGATCGCGTCGCGCAGCGCATCGAGATTGGCCGGATCGACATGGGTGATGGTCAGCCCGGCCGAATGGCTGCGCACCCGATGGAACAGCCGCCAGCTTCCGCCATAAAGATCGTCCGACGCCACAATGTGGCTGCCCTGCCCGGCGATCTCCAACAGCGCCGCCTCGGCTGCAAGCCCGGAGGCGAAAGCGAAGCCGGCGTGGCCGCGCTCGGCGTCGGCAATCGCGGCCTCGAACGCGGCACGCGTCGGGTTCTGCGAGCGCGCGTATTCGTAGCCCTTGTGCACGCCGGGCGCCGACTGAACGAAGGTCGACGTGGCGTAGATCGGCGTCGTCACCGCGCCGGTCGACGGATCGAAATGCTGGCCGCCGTGCACCGCACGGGTGTTGGCCCCGCGCTGCCGCAGGTTGGTGGTCTTATCCATATCAGTGCACCTTGCTACGCAAATGATTGATCAGGTCGATCCGGGTGATCAGGCCGAGGAAGCGCGAGCCGTCGACGACCACGACGACGTGGCCGCGATCGAACACCGGCATCAGGCTCTCGAATGGTGCCGACGTCTCAACGGTTTCGACCCGCTTGCTCATCGCCGAATGCACCGGTTCGGCGAATTTGGCCGGATCGCCGATCGTCGCCATCAGCAGATCGGACTCGTCGATGATGCCGACGACGCGGTCGTCGACCAGCACCGGCAGTTGCGACACCTCGTAGAGCTTCATCCGCGAATAGGCGAAATTCAGCGTATCCTCGGGAGCGACCGTGATCGAAGCCCCCTCGTCATGGCGACGCACGATCAGGTCGCGCAGATCGCCGTCGTGCCGGCGCGGGACGAAGCCTTGATCGGCCATCCAGGTGTCGTTGAACATCTTCGACAGATATTTGTTGCCGCCGTCCGGTAGCAGCGTCACCACCCGCTTCGGCCTGGTCTGCTCGCGGCAATAGCGCAGCGCAGCCGCCAGCAGCGTGCCGGACGACGAGCCGGCGAGAATCCCCTCTCGTCGCAGCAGTTCACGCGCGGCGTGGAAGGATTCGGCATCAGTGACGGTGTAGCCACGCGCCACCAGCTTCAGCTCGGCATTGCTCGGTACGAAATCCTCGCCGATGCCTTCGACCAGCCAGCTTCCGACCGGGCCGGGCTCCCGCCCTTCGACAACGTCGACCAGCACCGAGCCTTTCGGATCGGCCAGAATGATCTCGGTCGTCGGCGAGGCGCGTTGAAAGAACCGCCCGATTCCGGTCAGCGTGCCACCAGAGCCGATGCCGCACACCACCGCGTCGACCCGGCGATCCATCTGCTCCCAGATTTCCGGCGCGGTGCCGTATTCGTGGGCGAGCGGATTGGCCGGATTGGCGAACTGATTGACGAACACCGCGCCCGGGGTTTCCGCGGTGATCTTCTCGGCGAGATCCTGATAGTAAGCCGGGTGTCCCTTGCCGACGTCGGAGCGAGTCATCACCACCTCGGCGCCCATCGCCTTCAGGTGCAGAACCTTTTCGCGGCTCATTTTGTCCGGGATGACCAGAACCAGCCGATAGCCTTTGAGCGCGGCGATCAGTGCCAGACCGAGGCCGGTGTTTCCGGCGGTGGCTTCGACCAGGGTCCCTCCCGGCCGCAGCTCGCCGCTGCGCTCGAACGCCTCGATCATCGCCAGCGCTGGGCGGTCCTTGATCGACCCCCCTGGATTCTGGCCTTCGAGTTTGGCGAACAACCGGCACGGGCCGGCATCCAGCCGTGTCAGTTGTACCAGGGGCGTGTTCCCAATCAGATCGATCAACGCCTTGGGCGAGCGATCCTTGGGTGTGGCAAGACGGGCCAGGCTCACGATTTATTCTCTCGATCTTCCGCGATTGCAGCTGCGGAACGACGTCACCGCCGCGGATGTTGATCAAAGTGGGCCGCGTGGCTCCGCGGCGTCAATATGCACGCAACAGTTCAGCAAGAACGCGATCTCAAGCGCATCATCCGCAGCAGATTTGTATCGCGCAGCAATGCGGACGGAGATCTTGATTCTGCCCTTGTTCCGCGACGTCTCGCTTGCTGACAGCAAGAACCGCAATGGATCGCGTTCCGGAATCAATCTGCTGGACCAAGCTGGAGCAAGCGCGGTGCCACAGAGGCAACGCCGTACCGGCCACCACGCGACGTAGCATCGATTTGATTGCCGGGCGATTTCGACAGAACGCGTATCATCTTCGGCGAGCGACAACGAAAGCCATTGCTCCGGCCGATCAGCTACCTAATCGATCATCCGCATTGCGCGCGGAAATACGCTGATGAGCTGCGTGGGGCCATATGGGATCGCCATCATCGGAGTCCGAACCGATCAAGGTTGCAATTGCCACCGGGAACGGCGTCGGCGTCACCGAGCATTTCGGCTATGCGACCGACTTTCAGATCTGGGACGTCTCGACATCGACTCCCCGGCTGCTCGAGACCCGCCGCAACATCCCCGGCTGCGGTGCTGACCGCAGTGCGGCGCAGCAGCGCGATCCGCTCGACGTCTCGGTCGATCTCGTAGCCGACTGCCGTGCCGTCGTGGTCGCCAAGATCGGCGAATGCGGTGTCAATCGCCTTGCTGAACTCAACATCCTCGCGTTCGAGACCGACGATACCGTCGACAGCGTGGTGCGCGAGCTGGCGGAGAGCAGCTTGCTGCGGGAGCGCTGCCCCGCATGACTTTATCGTTGAACGCAAATGCCGATGCTTTGCAGCACGCGACACCTGCGTTCCCGGCGCTGGAAGGCCGGCATCCATGTTTCAGCACCACGTCGGAAGGCCATGCCGCCGCGGAGCGGCTCCACCTTCCCGTCAGCCCCGATTGCAATATCGACTGCTCGTTCTGCAAACGCGACTTTGACCACCGCGATCAGCGCCCGGGCGTCGCGACGCGGCTGTTGTCCCCGGAGGACGCCGAGGCAGTGGTCGAACGCGCGCTCGAACTCTGCCCCTCCCTTGCCGTGGTCGGGATCTCGGGCCCCGGCGAACCGCTGGCAACCGATCATGCGCTCGATACTTTCGTGCGAATTCGCGCCCGTTGGCCGCAACTGACGCTGTGCCTCTCGACCAACGGGCTAATGCTGCCATCACGGATCGAGGAGATCGCCGCGGTGGGGATCGAAACCCTCACGGTGACGGTCAACGCCGTCGATCCCGACATCCAGGCCACGATCACGCCCAACATCGCGCGGCAACGACGACGCCTCGATGGCCGAGCAGCGGCCGAGCGTCTGATTGGCAACCAGCTCGAAGGTATCGCGCTTGCCGCCGCGCTCGGCCTCACCATCAAGGTGAACACCGTGCTGATCCCCACCGTCAACGAGGATCACATCGGGGACATCGCAGCCGAGGTCGCAGCCGCCGGCGCGCGGATGATCAACATCATCCCGCTGATCCCGCAGCATCGCTTCTCCAATCTTCCAGCGCCAAGTCTGATGCGACGCTACGTCGCCCGCGCCGACGCCGAGCGTCATTTGCGCGTGTTCCACGATTGCCAGCCCTGCCGCGCCGACGCCTGCGGCGTACTCGGGATCAGCGATTACACCGCCACGCTCTATGGCAACGAATTGCTCACTGAGCCGACCTTTTCGCACGGCTGACGCCGCCCCACAGTCATTGGAAATTTTGGATAGGAGCCGACCATGGCCAACAAACTGAAGCAAATCGCCATCTACGGGAAAGGCGGGATCGGCAAGTCCACCACCACCTCCAATATCAGCGCGGCCCTGGCTGAAGCAGGCTACAAGGTGATGCAGTTCGGCGCCGACCCGAAGGCCGACTCCACCAACACGCTCCGCGGCGGCGCCTACATCCCGTCGGTGCTCGACCTGCTGGCGGAGCGCCGACGCGTCGATGCCTACGAGGCGATTTTTCAAGGGTTCGGCGGCATCTATTGCGTCGAGGCCGGCGGTCCGCAGCCCGGCGTCGGTTGTGCCGGCCGCGGCATTATCACCGCGGTCGAACTCTTGAAACAGCAGCGGGTCTTCGAAGAACTCGACCTCGATTACGTGATCTACGACGTGCTGGGGGACGTGGTGTGCGGCGGCTTCGCCGTGCCCGTGCGCGAGGGCATCGCCGAACACGTGTTCACGGTGTCGTCGTCCGACTTCATGGCGGTCTATGCCGCCAATAACCTGTTCCGCGGCATCGAACGGTTCTCCAACTCGGGCGGCGCCCTGCTCGGCGGCATCATCGCCAATTCAATCAACACCGACTTCCAGCGCGACGTGATCGACGATTTTGCCGCGCGCACCGCGACGCCGATCGTGCAATACGTGCCACGCTCCCTGACCGTCACCCAGGCAGAACTCAGCGGCCGCACCACCATCGAGGCGGCACCGCAATCGGCGCAAGCCGACATCTATCGCCAGCTCGCGCACCGCATCGCAGAGCACACAGAGTCCAAGGTGCCGACGCCGCTCGATCCGCAGCAACTTCGCGAATGGTCGAGCAGCTGGGCGGATCGACTGGTCGCTGCCGAGCGCACCGAAGCCGAGCGCGACCGCGCGGTCGCCTGACGCACCCTCACTCCACCCCTGGCTGCTTTGAAGAGGACAACGATGGCAACTCTCCTGTTCGCCGACGGACGCGAGGCGACCGCCGCGGAGATCGAAACAATCGCACGCGCGCATCGCATCGTGGTGGAGCATCGCCCGGTGCCGACGGCGCTGGCGGAAACTCTGGCGCGACCGCTGCTCGACGGCACTGAAATCGCCACCGTGCTTGACGCGCTACCACCGCGCCCGGAGTTTCCGTCGCGCGACCTGATTGTGCTGCATCCGGAACGGGAGGATAACGAGCAGCTCGCCACCAAATTCGAGAGCTGGCACCGCCACGGCGGCGACGAGATCCGTCACATCCTCGATGGCGCCGGCATCTTCGGCGTGATCGTCGACGGGCGGCGAGCCGATCTTCACGTTGGTCCCGGCGATTTCATCGTGGTGCCCGCGGGCCTCGAACATAATTTCCGCCTCACCGCCGCCCGCCGGATCAAAGCCGTTCGCTATCTCAGCGATGCCACGGGGTGGGCAGCCGAGTTTACTGGTCGAGCAGCTTGACTCGGAGCACGACGAC
>NZ_QTKI01000196.1:0-8594 GCF_010820945.1 Rhodopseudomonas sp. BR0C11 | reverse complement strand
GGCGGGCAGCTTCGATGCTTCGCCGATCTGCTCGACCCGCTCCTCGTCCATCTTGAGAAACAGCAGGTAGGAAATCTGGCTGATGTAAGCCTGGTAGGACACGCCCTGATCGCGCAGCACATGCGCGAAGTTCCAAACCTTGGCAACGAGGGATTGGGCGTTCATGCGTGAGACCTCGCGCCGCGGCCTCGTTTGGCACGAGCCGGCGCCGGAGCGGTGGTGGCAAGCCGCTCAAGCAGCGCGGCGGCGGGTTCTTCGGTCGAATCTTGCGGGACGAGCCGTCCCTCGAAGGCGGCTTTGAGGATTGACTGTTTCAGCCGAGCCGCGTCCGCGGCCTCGGCATCGAGCACGGTTAGCGTGTC
Organism: Rhodopseudomonas sp. BR0C11; assembly: GCF_010820945.1. Lineage (NCBI taxonomy): Bacteria > Pseudomonadati > Pseudomonadota > Alphaproteobacteria > Hyphomicrobiales > Nitrobacteraceae > Rhodopseudomonas > Rhodopseudomonas sp. BR0C11. Next base: position 8,232 of record NZ_QTKI01000196.1, on the reverse strand, counting down.
GGAGGCGGCGGAAGTTGCTTCAGAAACACGGCGGAGGATTTCGGCCATTTCCTCCATAGGCGGAATCGGAACCGAGATCGCTCGGATACTGTCCTGGGAGATATTACGCATCGAGAGCTGCGCACCCGTAGCTCGATTTTCGATCTGCTTCCTTCCCAATGCAGATTTGAGAACAATTTCGAGCCACCGATCCATGCCCGGACTGAGCCGAAAGCGCAAAACCTTGTCACTCAGAACCAATCGCTTGGAGATAGACTTGACGATCACAGGTGCGCCCACAAGCTCCAAAGTATTTGCGCGTGAAAACAAGAAATCGCCGACTTGGATCAGATGGTTTGGATCAACTGAAGCAGTTCGCGGAAGTACCTTGCTGGCACTTTCGTCGAACTCGCCCCAGGTGACAGCACTTATCTTTACGATACCTGTTTCACCGTCCGCCGGCGGCCGTCCCTCCGCACTAACGTTCAATCCTGCTTCGATACGAACTAGAATGTCATCAATCTTGGCCCAGTCCCAGCTACTTGGCAGCTCCGGAAGCGCGATCTCAGGAGATTGACCAGCACTTCGCCGTCCGTTGCCTTTTGATCGGGAGCCGACTGCTGGCCCTTGGGCAATGCGTGCGAGAAGATCGCGTCCGGTCTCCAACCCCGAATGCGCCGCACGCCAATCCTTCGTCAACTCGCCAGTGACGGCGTCCTTCAGCAGGGCGCGGCGGAAGGTGTCCAGCCCGTCGCGCGCCGCCGCCAACGCCGCCTCGCCCTCGGCGATCTCGGCGAAAAGTTCATCGACCCTCGCAGCGATCCGTTTTTGCTCGGCAAACGGTGGGACCGGCATTCTAACCGACTTCAGCTTTCCCCCAGAAACACGTTGCCGCGTTGTACCGCTAGCATCTCGGAGAATCCGTCTTCGCGACTGAAGTGAATTCAACGTGTGCATCAGCCATTTGCGGTCCACAAACTCGTCATTTCCTCGCCAGATACACACATCGACGACGGTGACGGACGGTTGAGATAGCCTCGGGAATAGACACGTTCGCCCCAAAGGGGCGGCCATTCGAGCGATCAGAAGATCGCCTGGGAGCAGATACGTGCATCGGAGCCGTGCAGCGGTTTGTTTCGTTAGGAAACGAGAAGAGCGATCGAGAAAATCACCATCGCCGATGTCGGCGAGCTGGATGAGACGAACCGCACCCGACGGGTCTTGATCCTTGGACTCGACCCAATCCCCGTCGACCATCAAGCCCTCTGGTCCGGCCAATTCATACAAGCTTGCCCAGCACCAGCCGGTTGGGAGCGGCCTCTCTTCGTCGATTGAAGCGAATTCGTCCGCCAACGCCACGCGACAGTCCATTACGCCACCACCAGTTCAACCCATCCAACAGGTCGGGCCCGCGTGCGCGATCAGCGCATGCTCAGCCCATCACGCCGCCCAATCGGTCACCATCAGCCCGGGCACGCGCTCGAACTCTCGCCGGTTGGCAGTGACGAGGATCGCGCTACGGGCGCGCGCCTGCGCAGCAATGAGGATGTCGTAGGGGCCGATCAGTGCGCCGACACGGCTGAGGGCGGCGCGAATGTCCGCGGCCTCCGCGGCTGCGGCTTCGTCGAAGGCGACGACGATCATGCCGGTATCCGCCAGAAAGGCGTCGAGGGCGCGCATGTTCGCTTCCGGCCGTTGGCTGTTGAGCGCGCCGAAGCGGAGTTCGAACAGCACGACGGTGGAGATCGCAAGCGGGCGACTGGCGGCGCATGCGGCAGCGAAACTGTCGCGCAGCCGCGGCGTTCGCTTGCGCAGCAGATCGACGACCACATTGGTATCGAGAAACAACATTGCGCCGTCAATCGAATGACGGCTTGTCGTCGAGATCCGGGCGCAAATCGTCGTCCGTCAGGTCCGGAAAATCGCGCGCGCTGAGCGCGTCGAGCTTGGCCCAGAGCGCCTCGGCGTCGAACGGCTTCCGCTTCAGCGGCTCGAGGATGACCTTGTCGCCCTGCCGCGAGACGCGCACCTCCGAGCCTTCGAAGCGGAACGCCTTCGGCAGGCGCACCGCCTGGCTGCGGCCGTGCATGAACAGCTTGGCGGTCGCCGGTTCGCCGGGCGTGGCCGGCGACATGGCCTTGGGTCTCCCCGCACGATTGGGCATGATCTGCCCTCCAAATTGGTATCTACCATTGATGGATATCACGCCACCAAAGCGTCGGTCAATTCGTCCAGCAGACCCGGCAGCCGCGCGCCGAACAGCGTGCGGGCTTTGACGATGCCGCCGCGCCCGGAAAACTCCGGCGCGTCCATCATATCCTCCGGCCGGATCTCGACATTGACGCCGATATGGTCGCGGATGGCCATCAGCCACGACCGCTGCTCGTCGGTGTAGGTCCGGCCCGCCTTCTCTTCGCGGCCGAGCCAGAGATTGAACCGGCCGGCGATCACGGCCGGCAACGATTCCAGCGACTGCGCTTCGCCAATCGCGTAGCGCACCAGCATGACGATATCGGCCAGCGTGCCGGCCGGGTTGCCCCTCACCTTCTCGGCGGACAGGCGCTTGTAGGCGCGCCAGATGTCGACCGGCTCCAGCAGCCAGGGCGGACGCCTCAGCGCCTCGCGAAGATCGTCGACGGCATCGTAGGTCAGCCGGCGCTGCGCGTAGGGCTGGCGATAGAGAATTTGCAGGGCGACCAGCTCGTCCCGGCGCTCGTCGAGGAAGCGCTTGAACCGGTCGATGGTGTCGGCCGCCTTGCCGGCGTCCCAGCCCGACGACACGACGGCGTCGGTGGAGATGGTGTCGATCCGAATGTCGGCGGCGGCCTTAACCTCCTTCAACAGCCGCCGCAGCGCGGGGTCGTCGAACAGGGCTGCGGCGTGTTCCTTGGCGGCGTCCTTCGCCTTGGTCTGCTCCGGCGCGGGCGCGTCGGCCGGCACACGGGTGGCGAGCACGTCCGGATCGATGGCGTCCAGCAGCCGGGAGGCGAGGCCAGCCAGGTCAACCCCGCCGGACGCTTTGACGATGGCGGCGCGGTCCTTGTCGCCGATGCGGCGGTCGAGCGCCGCCAGGCGCGCCGCCAGCGTGGCGAAGGCGTCGTCGTCGCGCCGTCCCGCCGCGATCTCGTCGATCAGCCTGTCGAAGCCGATCTTGCGGTCGCGCTCCAGCGGCTGCGACACCGTCTTGAGGCTTTCGGAGACGCCGACGGCGTCGATCAGCACGAACCGGGTCTTGGCTTCGGCGTCGGGGGTCACCTCGCGCAGCTTCTCGGGCGAGATGGTGCGGGCGCCGCGCCCTTTCATCTGTTCGAAATACAGCTCGGAGCGCACGTCGCGCAGGAAGATCAGCACCTCCAGCGGCTTCACATCGGTGCCGGTGGCGATCATGTCGACGGTGACGGCGATGCGGGGATTGTAGTCGTTGCGGAAGCGCCGGATCAGTTCTTCAGGATCGGCGCCGCTGTTGTAGGTGATCTTCTTGGCGAAGTCGTTGCCCTTGCCGAACACCTCGCGGACGATCAGCGTGATTTCCTCGGCGTGATGGTCGTCCTTGGCGAAGATCAACGTCTTCGGCACCTCGCTGCGGCCAGGAAACAGCTCGGTGAACAGCGTGTCGCGGTAGGTCTCCAGCACGGTGCGAATCTGGTTCGGCACCAGCACGGAACGGTCGATCTGGTCGGGGGTGTAGGAGAAATCCTCGGACAACGTTTCGTAACGCTCAGCGCGGGTGCGCTTGTCGCGCACCGGCAGATCGTAGCCGGCCTTCACGGTCGAGCCGCGCTCGCCGATCTCGGTCCTGATCCGGAAGATCTCGAAGCCGACGTTGACGCCGTCCACCACCGAACGTTCGTAGGGATATTGCGCGACCAGATTGCGTTGGAAGAAGCCCATCGTGTGCGGCGACGGCGTCGCCGTCAGTCCGACGATGAAGGCGTCGAAATAGTCCAGCACCTGGCGCCAGGTGCCGTAGATCGAGCGGTGACATTCGTCGGTGATGACGAGATCGAAGGTCTCGATCGGGATGGCGGGATTGTAGGCGACCAGGCGCTCGGTGTCGGCGCGTGGGGCCTCGAACGCCGATCCCTCCTCGTCCTCCTCGGATAGCTCCTTGCCGGTGAGCACCGAATAGACCCGCTGGATGGTCGCGACGACGATCTGCGCGTCCTTGTCGAGGCCGGCCGGGCCGAGCTTCTGGACGTTGTAGATTTCGGAGAACGACCGGCCCGTCCCCGGCGGGCGGTAGGCCAGATACTCGTCGCGGGTCTGCCGGACGAGGTTGGCGCGGTCGGCGAGGAACAGGATGCGCTTGAAGCCGGCGTGCGCCAGCAGCCGGTAGCTCAGCGTGCAGGCGGTGAAGGTCTTGCCGGCGCCGGTCGCCATCTGCACCAGGGCGCGCGGCTGATTTTCGGCCATCGACTTTTCGAGGCCGGCGACGGCGCCGACCTGGCAGGCGCGCAGGCCATCCGGCACCACCGCCGGCAGCGACTGGATCCGGCCGCGCAGCGTCGCCGGCTCGCTCAGCCACCGCTCCAGCGTCTCCGGACGATGAAAGGTGAACACCCGGCGGGAGGCCGGCGACGGGTCGGCATGATCGCGAAACAGCGTCTCGGTGGCCGACGCCACGTATTCGAACCGGGCTTGACCTTCTTCGCGGATCAGATGCCGCGGTAGGTCGGAGATGTAGCGCTCGGCTTGCTCGGCGAACCCGGACAGCGTGGTCCCGCCGGCCTTGGCTTCGATCACGCCGCATAGCCGTCGGCCAACGAACAACGCGTAGTCGACGGGTCCAGATGCGGTCTGAAATTCGCGGACCGCCACGCCGGGCCCGGCCCCAAGGTTCATGTCCTCGCGCGACTGAACCAGCCACCCACACGCCACGAGCCGCCGGTCTATAGACGACCGGGCTTTGTCCTCGGGGTGGAAAGCGGCTTCACTCACAGCTTGAAGCTGTATCGGAACTCGACGCGCTTCGGAAGCCTGTTCGAACTAATCGTATTGCGGCCTTACGCCGACTTGCGCACCGCGTTGTCGACCAGGGTCTTGCCGAGCGACCAGATCGCGCCCGGCACCTTGTGGCTTGCGGCGATGGTGTCGTCGAAGGCGCGTTCGATCCAGGCGCAGTCGTCTTCGGTGATCGTCAGAGGCGGCAGCAGCTTGATGGTGTGCAGGCCGTGGCCCGCGACCTGGGTGAGGATCTTGTGATCCTTGAACAGCGGCACGGTGATCAGCTGGACGAACAGGCCCTTGTTGGCGGTTTCCAGCATCGTCCACGACGCCTTCAGCCGCAGCGATTGCGGCGGGCCGAATTCGACGCCGATCATCAGGCCCTTGCCGCGCACTTCCTTGAGCAGCTCGTAGCCAGGAACCATCCGCGTCAGCGCCAGCCGCAGTTCGGCGCCGCGCTTGGCGGCGGCCTCGACCAGCTTCTCGGCTTTGAGAACTTCGAGCGTCGCAATGCCGGCGGCCATCGCCAGATCGTTCTTGGCGAAGGTCGAGCCGTGCACCACGGCGCGGTCCATGCGGTTGAAGATCTTGTCGAAGATCGACTTGCGCGTCAGCACCGCGCCGACCGGCACGTGGCCACCCGACAGCGCCTTCGACAGCAGCACCATGTCGGGTTCGACGTTCCAGTGCTCGACGGCGAGGAAGCGGCCGGTGCGGCCCATGCCGGTCTGGATCTCGTCGGCGACGAACAGCGTGCCGTAGCGTTTGCACAGCGCCGCTGCGCCCGGCAGGAACTCGTCGGTGGGCATGTTGACGCCCTTGCCCTGGATCGGCTCGACGATGAAAGCGGCGACCTCGCGGGTCGACAGCACCTTCTCCAGCGCTTCGAGATCGTTGAACGGGATGGTGGTGACGCCCGGCAGCAGCGGCCCGAAGCCGCCCTGGAAATTCTGGTCGTCAGTCAGCGACAGCGCGCCATAGGTCAGGCCGTGGTAGCTGTGGTCGCAATTGACGATGCCGTTACGCCCCGTCGCGCCGCGCGCGAACTTGATCGCGGCCTCGACGCTCTCGGCGCCGGAATTGGCGAAGAACACCTTGTCGAGATACGGCACATGCTCGAGCAGCCGCTCCGCCAGGATGCCGGCCAGCGTCGAGACATCGAGCTGCACCAGATTGGGCAGGTCGGCGTCGAGCACGCTCTGCAGCGCCTTGCGCACCACCGGATGGTTGCGGCCGAGCGCGAATACGCCAAAGCCGCTGAGCAGGTCGAGATAGCGCGAGCCATCGCGGTCGTAGAGGTACTGACCGGTGCCCTTCTGGAAGCCGACGTCGTAGCCGATGGTTTTGAGGACGCGGACGAGCTGCTCGTTGAGATGCCGGGCGTGCATCGAACTGCGCTGCGCTTCGCGCGCCGCGAACATCTCGGCGAGATCTAAATTCGGCTGGTGCATGGGATACTTACGTCGCTTGTTGGACCCGCCGTCAACACAAAAGGCTGGCGGTGCGTCGCACTCGAGCTTTCTTTTCAGAGTTGTGATGCGCGGGTGACATGCCGATTTCACGGCGACTCCCGCATGGCGTACGACCCCTACCCCCGGACGTGGGTATAGTCCGATCGCGGGGGGTGACGCCAGCCCTGTGACGCCACCTGCGGCAATCGCGCCTTGCTTACCGGTCTCAGCGGCGGTTCATGCTCTGGAACACGGCGCCGGGGAGAAAACCCGCCCCCGGCCAAACCCGCGGCGGGGGCACCGGCACGCGCCGACGCCCCCGCCGGCGCGACTCACAGATCGGTATCGCCGGACTCGTCGATGTGCCGCGGCTTGCCCATCAGGGCCGGCTGGAACAGCAGCACGGCGCCGAGGGTGGTCAGCAGCGACAGCGCCAGCAGCTTGCCCATGCTGGCCGTTCCCGGATGGCTGGACAGCCACAGGCTGCCGAACGCGGTGGCGGTGGTCAGGGCGCTGAAGAAGATCGCCCGGGTCAGCGCCGACTGCAGCAGGTTGGTGCGGCCGGAACGCCAGGCGGTCACGTAGTAGATCTTGAACGCGACGCCGACGCCGAGCAGCAGCGGCAAGGCAACGATGTTGGCGAAGTTCAGCGGCAGATCGATCAGCACGCAGATCTCCAGCGTCACCGCACCGGCCACCAGCAACGGTACCAAGGTGAGCGCGACGTCGGTAATCCGGCGCAGCGTGATCCACAGCAGGATCGAGATCGACAGCAGCGCCCACAGACCGGCCTGGATGAACGAGGCGACGATGGTATCGCCCGACTTCAGGATCGACACTGGACCGCCGGTCGCCAGCGGCTCGGCCTGCAGCACGGCGGCGGCGAATTTGCGCAGCGTGTCGTTGTCGTTGGGATCGCCGCTCGGCAGCACCTCGACGCGGATCTGACCGTCCTTGGTCTTCCATGACGACACGATGTCCGCCGGCAGGTTGTCGAGCGTCACCGGCTGCGCTTTCAGCATGTTGCGCAGCAGCTCGAAGTCGAGCAGCAGCGGCCGCACGAACACATCCTGCGCCTTCTCGCGCAGCGCCTGATCGGCGCCCGCAAGCTTGGTCAGCGCGGCAGCGAGCCGGCGCGAGGCGTCGGCGCCAGGTCCGGTAGTCTCGCCGGCAGCGCGGCGCAGCGCTTCTGCCGAGCTCTTCAGCGACGCGATGTTGTCCTGATCGGACGGCGGCGGATCGACCTGTTCGGGATTGAGCGCGGGCTCCAGCACCTTGGCACCGGCCTGGATCAGCTTCAGCTTCTCCGGCTGGTCCGGCGGCACGAAAGTGTCGAGCGAGATGGTGCGTGACACTTCCGGCAGCTTCGAGAGCTTGGCTTCGATCTCGCGGGCCGCCTGCTCGGACGGTGCCATCACGTTGACGGCGTTGGCGCCGGTATTCGGATCCTTGCGCAGGTCGAGGAACGTCGCGATCGACTCGACCTTCGGGCTGCGCAGATTGATCGGGTTGAAGTCGAAATGCATGAAGTACAGCAGCGGCAGGCCGGCCAGCGCGACGCCGATCGTGCCGACGATGATGCCGATGCGGTGCTTCTCCAGGAAGTGATCGACCGGCGCCAGGAAGGCGTAGCCGAGCGGCTCCTTCTCGCCCGCCGGGTTCAGCAGCTTCAGTAGCCCCGGCAGCACGGTGATGCTGGTGAAGAACGCGATCGCCATGCCGGCGCCGGCGATCTCACCGAGTTCGGAGATGCCCTTGTAGGAGGTCGGCAGGAACGACAGGAAGCCCGCCGTGGTCGACATCGCCGCCAGTGACAGCGGCACCGCCGAGTATTCGGCGGCCTGCACCAGCGCCTTAT
>NZ_QTKI01000195.1:0-8612 GCF_010820945.1 Rhodopseudomonas sp. BR0C11 | reverse complement strand
GTGGAGCGCCGTGTGATCCGGTTCGACGTCGCCTCGTTCCTCGGCGACCGCAAGGTCGGCGACGGCCGCCATGCCCGCGGCCTGGTCGACGTCGCGCTGTTCACCAAGCGCTTCGCCGAAGGCTGAGCCTCTCCAAAAAATAAACGCGCCCCTCGATGAGGAGCGCGTCGTAGAGCTGAGCGGAAGACGAAGGGGCAGTCGGCTTACGCCGCGACGTGATCCGGGAACACCGCCTCGATCTTGGTCTTCAACGTCGCCGCGTTGAACGGCTTGACGATGTAGTTGTTGACGCCCGCCTTCTTGGCCGCGATCACGTTCTCGGTCTTCGACTCCGCGGTGATCATGATGAACGGGGTCTGCGACAGGTTCGGATCGGCGCGCACTTCCTTCAGCAGGTCGTAGCCGGTCATCGGCTCCATGTTCCAGTCGGAGATCACCAGGCCGTACTTCTTGGTGCGCATCTTGGCGAGCGCTGCCGAGCCGTCGCTGGCGTCATCGATATTCTCAAAACCAAGCTGCTTGAGAAGATTACGAATGATCCGGATCATGGTGCTGTAATCGTCCACCACCAAAACCGACATCGACAAATCAACCGCCATCTTCAACTCCCCAAGGCGCCGCAGGGTGGTTCGACCACCGCCCGACCGGCCGGCTAACGCAGGTTCTCTTGAAAGCCCTGGCGTACAACCGCCGGTCTTTCGCAAAGCAAGAACTAGCATCGGGGGTTAAACAGCGCGTTAATTGGGCTTCTGCGGCCAAATCGCCCAGCTCGGCCAAACTACTTGAAAAGTCGCAGGATTTGGAACCGGGCCGGCCTCGTAGTCGTACGGGGCTGGCGTCCGGATCGCCAAACCATGGCGGCGCAGGCCGCGCCCTGCTAGGGGACGGGCCATGAATTATCGCCACGCTTTCCACGCCGGAAATTTCGCCGACGTCATCAAACACCTCGTGCTGGTCCGCATCATGACGTACCTGCACGACAAACCGGCCGCCTTCCGGGTGATCGATACCCACGCCGGCGCCGGCCTGTACGACCTGACCAGCGAGGAGGCCCGCCGCGGCGGCGAATGGGCGACCGGGATCGCCCGGGTGCTGCAGGCGCGGTTTTCCGACGAGGCCTACGCGCTGATCGCGCCCTATCTCGATATCGTCCGGGCGTTCAACCCGCAGCGCGAGCTCACCGCCTATCCGGGCTCGCCGCTGATCGCCCGCGCGCTGCTCCGCCCCCAGGACAGCCTGGTGGCCTGCGAGCTCGAACCGGTGGCGCGCAAGCACCTGATCGCGGCGCTGCGCCACGACCCGCAGGGCCGGGTGGTGGATCTCGACGGCTGGACCGGACTCACCGCTTACGTGCCGCCGAAGGAGCGGCGCGGACTGGTGCTGATCGACCCGCCCTTCGAGCGCAAGGACGAGTTCGAGCAGATGGCCGCCAAGTTCGCCACCGCCCACGCCAAGTGGCCGACCGGCGTGTATCTGCTGTGGTACCCAGTCAAGAACCGCCGCGCCACCGAGGCGCTGGCGGCTGCCGTGGCGGAGACCGCCGCCGCGGGCGGCGAAGGCAAGTGTCTGCGGCTCGAATTCAGCGTCGCGCCGCAGCAGTCCGACGGGCCGCTGACGTCGACCGGCCTGCTGATCGTCAACCCGCCCTGGACGCTGGCGGATGAGCTGAGAACCGTTCTCCCCGAGCTGGAGCGTCCGCTCGGCCTTGGTGGGGTCGGTCGTTACCGTCTCGAATTCCCGAAGTCTTGATTACTCATTGGCTGCCCCCAACAGCTTGCGAAAAGTCGCAACTCGACCGTAGGCAATCCGCTAAATTCCGTATTATGCTAGTTTCATTGGACTGGCTTTACGTTCCGCTTCCGCGAATGGGGGCGGCGGAGTGACAAGGCCTCAAAGCGTATTTTGATTGGACCCGCAGTCAGTAGCAGGTCCCGCTCTCGGCCAAGCTATCCGGCAGCGAAATGCCAGGTCGCACCGATGCGCCGGCGCGCGTCGGAAAGCATGCTGGGAGGAGTTTCCGGAATGGCAATGACGGGAACGGTGAAGTTCTTCAACGGCGAGCGCGGCTACGGCTTCATCAAGCCCGATGACGGTGGCCGCGATGTGTTCGTGCACATTACCGCAGTCGAACGGGCCGGCTTGAAAGACTTGACCGAGGGACAGCGTATTTCATTCGAAGTGGAGCCTGACAAGAAGGGCAAAGGCCCCAAGGCGGTCAACTTGGTGATCTCGCCGTAATCGGCTCGGAAAGCTGCAGCGTCGCGGCGGCGCTGCACGGGTTGGGACGGGGCGCAACGACGTTGGCGCGTGCCGTTAGGTAGCGCGCAGTGAGTTCGGGCATGGGCGACGCGGGCATCACGCGGACGCTCCTTCCCGAAGCGATGGCGTTTCGCTTGCTGCCGACTTGCAGCATTTTGCAAAGCGCGGCCTTCGCAACAGCCTCCTTTCGCAAACCACATCACGCGACGCTTAGAGCGCTTCATCGATTGATTGAAGCGGATTTGGCCTTTGCCAAGCGTCCGAAGTCCTCATCCTGAGGAGCCCGGCAAAGCCGGGCGTCTCGAAGGATGAGGAGCCACATCGCCTGCGGCGCATGGTTCGAGACGGCGCTTCGCGCCTCCTCACCATGAGGCTCTGCAAGCTGCGGCCGCTAGGAAGTTCGGTCCTGATTCTGTCAAAAGCAAAGATGCTCTAGGCGGCAGAGCCTGCCGGCGACGCACTGCGGCTGCTGATAAGCCGGCGCTGCGACCCCGAAAGCGGCGACCGACAAAGAAAATCCCGGCCGGAGAACCGGCCGGGAGTGGATGATCCAAGTTTCTTGGTCTCGAAGGCTGCTTCGCGAACCTTGTTCGCAAAGGTTTTAGTCGCGACGATGAGGCGCGGCTTAGAAGTGATAGTTGATGCCGGCGCGGACCAACCCGGCGTTGTAGCCGTTCGGCATGCCGGTGATGAAGAAGTTGCTGGTCGACAGGCTCATGTACAGGTACTCGACCTTGGCGCTCAGCTTCGGCGCGAAGGCGAATTCGGCGCCGGCGCCGACCGTCCAGCCCGCAGAGCTGTGGCTTTCCGAGGCGAACACGTTCTGGCCCTTGAGCTGGCCGAACGCCAGACCGCCGGTGGCGTAGATCAGCACGTCGTTCATCGCGTAGCCGATGCGGCCACGGCCAGTGCCGAACCACGGGTTCGAGAACTTGTACTGCGCGAAGGTGTCGTCCGCGGTCGAGAACTGAATGTCGCCCTCGAGACCGAACACGATGTTGCCGGACTGCCAGTTGTAGCCGCCCTGCACGCCGCCGGAGAAGCCCGACGGCTTGGTGATGTTGTTGGTGACGTTGCCCCAGGAGTAGCCGAGGTTGCCGCCGAGATAGGGGCCGGCCCAACTGAACGCGTTCAGCGGCTGATTGACCGTATAGGGCGCATTCGACCGGTAATAACCCATGTCGGCCGCCTGAGCCGTCGACACGCTTGCGGCGATCACGGCCGCCGCTGCCAGTGTAACTTTACGCATCTTACTCTCCTCGACGACCCGCCCGCGCCAGCGGCGGCGCAGTCTGCGTCCGGTCATCGGCCTCCCGCGGCCGATGGGAAAATGTCCCGAATGGTTACGGCTTTCCTCTCTTTTCCCGTCGAATTTATCGAGAGTTTTAAGTTAAACGGTTCTTAACCCGCGGACCGATCCGGCGCGCATTGTTAACAAAATCTTACTTCCCGGCTTTCGCGGCAACACCATGGCAAGACAGCGGAATTTCCGGCGGACCGGTTCCGCCGAGGCCCTGCGCTGGCAACCGCGGAAGCGAGCGCATAGGTTGGGGCCGCCATGATTCATGATCCCGCCGAGCCGCCTGCGGCCGCGGCCGAACCACCGCTCGACACCGCCTCCCCCGTGGCCCCGGCGCCCGCCGCCGACGCGCGCCCGGATGCCGGCCCCCAGGACATCGACGCCGCCACTGCCGAGCTGACGGTCGAGGAGGACGACGAGGCACGCCTGCCGGAGGCCGAAGACGAGACCGAGGCCGACGCAGCCGCTCAGCCCGGTGCCGGACCGATGGCGGTCGGCCGCTCGGCGATCGCGCGCGCGGTGCGACTCGCCCCGACCTCGCCGGGCGTCTACCGAATGCTGAACGCCGAGCGCGACGTGCTCTATGTCGGCAAGGCCAAGAACGTGAAGAAGCGGCTGGCGTCCTACGCCCGGCCGACCGGCCAGGTGCTGCGGATCGCCCGAATGATCGCGCTGACCGTCGAGGTCGAGGTGATCTCCACCACGACCGAGACCGAGGCGTTGCTGCTCGAAGCCAATCTGATCAAGCAGCTGCGGCCGCGCTTCAACGTCCAGCTCCGCGACGACAAGTCGTTTCCCTACATCCTGATCACCGGCGACCATTGGGCGCCGCAGATCCTCAAGCATCGCGGCGCGCAGAGCCGTCCGGGGCGGTATTTCGGTCCGTTCGCCTCGGCCGGGGCGGTCAACCGCACCATCACGGCGCTACAGCGGGCGTTCCTGGTGCGATCCTGCACCGACTCGTTCTTCGAAAGCCGGACGCGGCCTTGCCTTCTGTATCAAATCCGGCGTTGCGCCGGCCCGTGCACCGGAGAGGTCGACTTCCCCGGCTACAGCGAGCTGGTGCGCGAGGCGACCGACTTCCTGTCCGGCCGCAGCCGGGCGGTGAAGCAGCTGCTGGCGGCCGAAATGGAGAAGGCCTCGGAGGAGCTGGAGTTCGAGACCGCGGCGTTGTACCGCGACCGTCTCGCAGCGCTCTCGGCGATCCAGTCCCAGCAGGGCATCAATCCACGCACCGTCGAGGAAGCCGACGTGTTCGCCATCCATCAGGACGGCGGCTACTCCTGCGTCGAGGTGTTCTTCTTCCGCACCGGCCAGAACTGGGGCAACCGCGCCTACTTCCCGCGCGCCGAGAAGTCGTTCACGCCGGCCGAAGTGCTCGGTGCGTTCGTGGCGCAGTTCTACGACGACAAGCCGCCGCCGAAGCTGATCCTGCTGTCGCATGAGATCGAGGAAGCCGAGTTGCTGGCCGACGCGCTGTGCGTCAAGGCCGGCCACAAGGTCGAGATCACGGTGCCGAAGCGCGGCGAGAAGAAAGAGCTGGTCGCCCACGCCCAGACCAACGCGCGCGAAGCGCTCGGCCGCAAGCTCGCCGACACCGCGACCCAGGCGCGGCTGCTGGAAAACCTCGCCACTACGCTCGGCCTGCCGAAGACGCCGCAGCGGATCGAGGTGTACGACAACAGCCACATTCAGGGCACCAACGCGGTCGGCGCGATGATCGTCGCCGGCCCGGACGGCTTCATCAAGAACCAGTACCGCAAGTTCAACATCCGCTCCGAGGGCCTGACGCCCGGCGACGACTACGCGATGATGCGCGAGGTGCTGCAGCGGCGGTTCAAGCGGCTGGTGACGTCACAGACCGAAGGCGACGCCGCCAAGCCGAAGGACGACGACGTCCCGCAGTGGCCGGACCTCGTGATCATCGACGGCGGCCGCGGCCAGCTCAACGCCGCGCGCGAGGCGCTGTCCGGAATCGGCTTGACCGACCAGGTCACCCTGCTCGGCGTCGCCAAGGGACCGGACCGCGACGCCGGACGCGAGACGCTGTTCCTGCCGGACCGCGACGCCATCAAGCTCGAGCCGCGCGACCCGGTGCTGTATTTCATCCAGCGGCTGCGCGACGAGGCGCATCGCTTCGTGATCGGGTCGCATCGCACACTGCGCAAGAAGGACATCCGCGAAGCCGGCCTGCAGGAAATCCCCGGCATCGGACCGACGCGCAAGCGCGCGCTGCTGCTGCATTTCGGTACGCTGAAGGAAATCGAACGGGCCTCGATCGCCGATCTCGGCAAGGTTCCGGGCATCAGCGCCGAAAGCGCCAAGCGAATCTTCGAGTTTTTCCATGCCCGTCCGGACTGACACACCGGCAGCCCCCGACCAAAGTCGGCGGCGCCGAAGGCGGCCGCGCCCAATGCGGATTTCACCTTTTCCTGATACGGAACGAGAGCAGCCGGGTCGGAGGTTGACCTTCCGTCGCGGGCAGTATTGGTAAGTCACGATGAACAACGTCTCGACGAGAGCGCCGGTGCGGGGAACGAAGACGTCGCTGACGCTTCCGAACATCCTCACCTATGCCCGCATCGCGGCGATCCCGGTGGTTGTCGGCTGCATCTTCGCGCAGTCGATCCTCGGCGGTCCGCTGGCGCTGCGCTGGGTGGCCCTGGCGGTGTTCATCGCCGCGGCGATCACCGATTTTCTGGACGGCCATTTCGCCCGGATCTGGGATCAGCAGTCCGCCTTCGGCCGGATGCTCGATCCGATCGCCGACAAGCTGCTGGTAGCATCCTGCCTGCTGATGCTCGCCGCCGACAGCATCATCCACGGCTGGACGCTGTGGGCCGCCATCGTGATTCTGTGCCGTGAGATCCTGGTGTCGGGGCTGCGCGAATATCTCGCGGCGCTCCGCGTCAGCGTGCCGGTGACGCGGCTGGCGAAGTGGAAGACCACCGGGCAGCTGGTCGCGATCGGCTTCCTGCTCGCGGGCGAAGCCGGCGACGAGGTGCTGCCGTTCACCACCGAGATCGGCGTCTCGCTGCTGTGGCTGTCGGCGCTGCTGACGATGTACACCGGCTACGACTATTTCCGCGCCGGCATCCACCATCTGATCGAAGAGGATCAGGCATGAAGGTGAAGTATTTCGCCTGGGTGCGCGAGCGGATCGGCGTCGACGAAGAGACCGTCGAACCGCCGCCGGCGGTGACGACGGTCGCCGACCTGATCGGCTGGCTGGCGGCGCGCGGCGACGGCTACGCGCTGGCGTTCGAAAAGCCAGGCGTGATCCGCGCCGCGATCGATCGCGCGCATGTCCGCGCCGAGACGCCGATCCAGGGCGCCCGCGAGGTCGCGTTCTTCCCGCCGATGACTGGCGGCTAAGCCGGCGCAACGCACGGGATGATCCGATGACCGTTCCGGTAACCATCCGTATTCAGGAAGCCGATTTCGATCTCGCCGCCGAGACTGCGGCGATGACGAAGGGCCGCACCGACATCGGCGCGGTGGTGTCGTTCACCGGCCTGTGCCGCGGCGTCGAAGGCGACGACACCGTCGCGGCGCTGACGCTCGAGCACTATCCCGGCATGGCCGAGGAGGAGATCCAGCGCCATGCCGATGAGGCGATCAAACGCTGGCCGATCACCGCGCTGACGATCATCCACCGCGTCGGCCGGCTGGTGCCGGGCGACAACATCGTGCTGGTGCTGACCGCCTCGGCGCATCGCCAGGCGGCGTTCGCGGCGGCGGAATTTCTGATGGACTATCTCAAAGCCAACGCGCCGTTCTGGAAGCGCGAGGAGCGCTCCGGCGAGTCACGTTGGGTCGAGGCGCACAGCCGCGACGACGCCGCGCTGGCGCGATGGAGCAAGGATTGATGGCGAAGAAGGCGACCGCGAACACCAAGAAGGCGGGCAAATCGAAAGCACCGACGGCAAGATCCGCCAAGGCCAAGCCGGCCAGGCGCGGCGCCGCCCCGTCCAGGGCCGCGGCCGCCAAGCCGCCGAAGGTGGCGCCGGGCGAACTGGTGACGCTGCTCGATTTCGTCCGCTACGCGGTCAGCCGCTTCGCCGAGGCCGGCGTGGTGTTCGCGCACGGCACCACCGATCCGATCGCCGAAGCCGTGTTCCTGATCGGCGAGACGCTGCATCTGCATCCCGACCAGTTCGAGATGTTCGCCTCCGCCCGCGTCACTGCGCGTGAAGCTGCCGCGATCCTCGGCCTGATCGAGCGCCGGATCGCCGCACGGCTTCCAGCGGCGTATCTGGTCAACAAGATCTACATGCGCGGCGTGCCGTTCTACGTCGACGAGCGGGTGATCGTGCCGCGCTCCTATATCGGCGAACTGCTGGACTCGCATTTCGACGGCGGCGACACCTCGCTGATCGACGCGCCCGAGGCGGTCGAACGCGTGCTCGACCTCTGCACCGGCTCGGGCTGCCTTGCGATCCTCGCGGCCTACGCCTTCCCGAACGCGACGGTCGACGCCGTCGACCTGTCGAAGGACGCGCTCGCGGTCGCGACCCGCAACGTCGCCGAGCACCGGCTCGACGATCGCGTCAGCCTGTATCAGGGCGACCTGTTCGGCCCGCTCGGCGAGGAACGTTACGACCTGATCATCACCAACCCGCCTTACGTTGACGCCGACGGAATGGCGAGCCTGCCGGCCGAATGCCGCGCCGAACCGGCGATGGCGTTCGACGGCGGCGATGATGGTCTCACCATCATCCGCCGCATCCTCGCCGAAGCGAAGGATCACCTCAACCCGGACGGCGGCCTGCTGTGCGAAGTCGGCCGCTGCCGGCCGCAGATCGAAGACGAATTCCCGCAGCTCCCGCTGCTGTGGCTCGACAGCGAAGACTCCGAAGCCGAAGTGTTCTGGATCGCCGCAGCGGATTTGTAACTTCGTACGCGCACCGTCATTCCGGGGCGCGAACGCAGTTCGCGAACCCGGAATCTCGACCTGTTCTGCGCCGTGCGAAACAACCTCCGGATTCCGGGTTCGCTCGCTTTGCGAGCGCCCCGGAATGACGTCGAAACACGGACTACTCCCCCCCGCCGA